>CALHTA010000312.1 GCA_938038645.1 uncultured Thiotrichaceae bacterium | reverse complement strand
CAGGAAATATTACAAAGCATGGGCATACGCTCTTTTACTCCTCAGGTCGTTGCTTGCCCTGGCTGTGGAAGAACCTCAAGCGAATACTTCCAGCATCTAGCGGAAGACATCCAATCCTATCTCAGACATCAAATGCCCGTTTGGAAACAAGATCATCCTGGCGTTGAAAGTATGTCGGTAGCCGTCATGGGTTGTGTTGTTAACGGACCGGGTGAAAGCAAGCACGCTAATATTGGAATCAGCTTACCAGGTACGGGTGAAAAACCGGTCGCCCCCGTCTATGAAGATGGCGAGAAAACGGTCACCCTTAAAGGCGATAATATTGCTGAAGAGTTTCAAGTTTTAGTTAACAACTACGTAGCCCGCACTTATAAGACTGCTTGATCACTTTCTGATTTCCGTTATACGGTGTAGCCATTTATCCACAAATATGTGCTGCGCCAGCTGTTTTTAGCTAAGCTAGTTATATACCTCGAAAAACGACAATAAAAAAGGTTAATAACAATGCCCCTGAAAATTAATCGTCTGAGCCTTCTATTGGCAGGCACGCTTATCTTACCTTCTGCTGCTTTGGCAGGAGAGAACTTTTCCTACGACTTTTATGAAGCTGAAATAACCTCAACGACTGAACACGGTGACTCCTATGTCAGTCTTGGTGCCAGCGGTTCTATGGAATTGAATAACGAACACTACATCACCGCGATGGTGAAAACTGACATCGGCGATGATGCCTCTGCAAATAAAATCGGTATTGGTATTGGGGCTTACAAATCAAGTTCTGAATCGACTGACTACTACTCACGCGCTGGCTTTACTCATGGTAATGATAATTGCTGCGGCTCAGCACAAACGCTGAGCGTAGGCTTTGGTGCTCGCCACCAACTTAGCGATGCAATCGAACTAACGGGCGGAATTGATTTATTGTTCTCAACAGCAGAAGAAAGCAGCGGCGTTAGCGGCAACATTTCTGCGCTTTACAACTTTGATGAAACCAAGCAGATTGGCGCTGGCGTTGAAAGTGATGGCGACAAAACTGAAGCACGCTTATTTGCTCGCATGAAAATGCTTTAAAGTTAAACCAAGCACATAAGATTAAAGTGCCCCAACTCTGGGGCATTTGCATTTCTCCCGATTATTACAAAATACTCATTTCATTATTCTTACGATTACCTTTAGAATGCCTAGGTTAAAAATAATCTGGGACACCCTAAATGGACCCTATCGACCAGCTAGACAGTCTGGCAAAACGCATCTCTTCACTTATTCCAGAACCCATTCACGCCACACAAAAAGATATAGAGTCCAACTTACGTTCAGGACTAGAAACAGGCTTGCGCAAAATGAATTTAGTCACACGTGAGGAATTTGATGTCCAAACTGCTGTCCTACAACGTACTCGTGAGAAATTAGAACAATTAGAAAAGCGCGTTGCAGCGCTTGAGAATAACGATTCTGAATGACTAGTCTCCTTGTACCCCGGACTTATTCCAATTAATTTGCATTTATTTAGAACCTAATTATGAAAAAAATTATTGTCATTATGACTGCTGTATTGCTTAGCATGTCGCTAAGTAACCTGTCTTTCGCAGCTGCTGATCCCAATGTTGAACTCAAAGCGGCCTTTAAAGCAAAAAACTATCGCAAAGCTTTTCAAATCTCATCAGCCCACGCCAAGAAAGGCGACGCAGCGGGGCAATACATTCTTGGTCAACTGTACCTCAATGGCCAAGGCGTAAAGAAAAACCCCGGCATTGCTTATGGCTGGTTAAAGAAAGCAGCTGACCAACATCACCCAATGGCTCGTTTTGCACTCGGTACACTGTATGCAACTGGAACGGGCATTCGAAAGAATATGCAGCTAGCAAGGCAGCAGTTTAACCTTGCCTCTCAAAAAGGCGTGGCCGATGCGATGCGTAGCTTAGGCATCATGTATGAAAAAGGCGATGGTGTTCCAAAAAATATGGGCGCAGCAATCGGCTGGTATGAGAAAGCGGCTAACAAAGGCATGGTCGATGTTCAGATGATGTTAGCTGAGCGTTACTTAAAAGGAATTGGCATCAAGCGCAACCCTGGTAAGGCCTTCGCTTATGCGACTAAAGCAGCCAGAGCAAATATTATCGACGCTAAGTACTTACTTGGATTAATGTACGCGAGCGGCCAAGGCACTAAAAAGAATCCACAGTTAGCATTCAGAAACATGAAGCTAGCTTCTGATAAGGGATTACCACAAGCCCAGTACAGCTTAGGTATTATGTACATTCAGGGTGTTGGCACTAAGAAGAACCCACAGATGGCATTCAAAATGTTCAATATGGCTGCTAGAAAAGGTATCCCATTAGCTCAGCACAACCTTGGTTTGATGTATCTTCAAGGCCAAGGCGTCGCAAAGAATCCAGGTATGGCATTTAACTGGTTAAACAAAGCGGCTCAAAAAGGTCTAGCGCCTTCTCAGTTCTTGCTAGGTGATTTATACGTTGATGGTGTTGGCGTCAAAGCTAAGAACCACCAACTCGCTATGCGCTGGTATCGCAAAGCCGCTGATCAAGGCTTACCGATGGCGGAGTACAGCGTCGGGGCGATGTATGCTAATGGATTCGGCGTAAAAAAAGACGTCAATCAAGCACGTAACTGGTTTAACCGTGCGGCTAAGAAAGGCTTACCACGTGCTAAGAACGCACTGCAACAATTAGCTCAAATGGCTAGACAGTAAGCTCTGTCAGATTTGACCAATAAAAAAGCCTCTTTTCAGAGGCTTTTTTATTGGGGTGAGTAATCTCAATAGAAGTCGTTACCCTAAGGATTTATTTTGACTCAGCATCCGGCAGGCGATCTTGCAATATCATCAATTCAGCGGCATGCCGATAATTTAATTCCGTGTTTTCAATCAACGGGATTTCTCTTTTTCCCTCAAGAAAATCATTTAACACGCTCAACAAGGCTTTATTTTCAGGAGACTGCCAAGCGTCATTCGCTCCTAGCTTTGCCAACATTTCACCCACTCTTGCAGTTTCTTGTGTTTGAATGCCTTGCAGAACCATCGCGCAGAGCTGGCCATCACCTTCATTGTTTTGCCCACCTTCAACACGAAACGCGACATATGCCTCAATCGCTCGTTGCCGAGCAACCTGTGATCCATCTGGATTATCGCTAGCGGCTTCAAGGTCGCTTAATATTTTCCAAGTTTTCCAAGGCTCAGCATCATGACCAAACTGTTGTCCCAAGTTGCCAGCTTGCTCCAACACCGTCAATGCCTCAGCAATATTACCTGCCTGACGTTGCGCGTCCGCCAGACGATTACCCGCAGTAACCTGACGATATTGATCGCCTGAGTCTTCAGCCGCTTTTAAAGCCTGCCGATAATAGTCGACCGCTTCTGGGAAGTTTTCCTGTGTTTCACTCAAGCTGCCTAACTCTAGCAAACTACTGATCACGCCTGGCGCATTCCCCTGCGCTTGTAGCAGCGCCAATGCTGATTCAAGTGCTGACTTAGCGCTATCAAAGTCTTCATTAACGCGATGCAACATGGCAATCTGGTGCCACACATTAACAGTCAAAACTACTTCATCTGAGGATTGGAAAATCTCTAAAGCACTTTCAAAACCACGTAAAGCATCGGCTGGTCTTTCCATCGCAGAATAGATTGAAGCACGTTGCGTTTGTGCAATACCTGAGCCACGCAAATCACCCACTGATTCAGCAACCTCAATGGCTTTGGAATAACTTACTTCCGCAGGAACCAGTTGACCTTGAGTAAACAAGCACTCGCCCTGCTCCATCAAACTCGCGACCAGATACAATCCAGCCGTTTTATCGTTTTCAACAGTCGGCTCTAATAAGGTCTGTGCCTGCTGCAAGTACGTCAACGCCTGCTCACCAGAACCACCAGCTTTCATCACGCGACCCAATAAGATATTCGATAAGGCAAGATCATTATTGGCGCCAACATAAGCAGTGCTTCCAGCTTCATGACACTGTTGAACTAAAGATTGGGCAGCACGAGAAGCGGGCTCTAACGAACCTTGCTTCAATAATTGCTCAACATTTTGGCGTTCCAAGTCAAATCTTACCGCACTCCAAGCACCTAAAAGCGAATCCGCATTTTTCATCCACTGCGTCAGCTTTTCTTTTTCAGCAGGCGCTTCTTGCTTGCTAATTAATGTTTCCATCCGCTTTAGTAACACCAGTACCTGCGGCGCATTTTCATTAACAAGGTTTGGCGCTTGTGCAATCTCACCCAAATACGCCATTAAGTTATCTCTTTCTAAAGTAGCTAACGCAACCGCCATAACGTTGTCTTCAAAATACTGCTGGTATAAGAAACCTAACAGCTGATCCATCGCTGCCAGCCAGTGCTGATAAGACACTTGACGCTCATCCTTGCCAACTGTACTTCGTAAATGAGCAAGCAATACATCATCTAGCTGATAGAAAGTGTATTGCTTTTCTTCAGCCAAACCAGCCGCCACTAGGGAGTCCATGTCAGACTTAGCCGCTTCAACCGACTCGCTACGCATAACATGGCTAACAACGACTAAATTCCCCCCACCTTGCAGCACGGCCAACTTAGGCAGTGATTTTTGTAAGGAAGCAGAAAGTGACTGTATTGAAGATTGAAGTGCAGCGTTTGTCGACATGGTTGAAACCTAAAAAAGCAATAGGAGCGCATTATCAAGGGAGATGCTATCGCTTGCAATGAGGCTAATATTATTTATTCCACAAATAACAAAAATCATATTAAGATGTAGGCCTCATTTATTTAGGAGTTGCTATGAACATTCGCCCATTCATCCTCCCAGTGCTGGCTGCCTGCTGCGTAGCCACTCCAGCGATTGCCAAAGAGTGGCAAGACGACAAAACTTATAAGCTAACCATCCTACACACCAACGACAACCACGGTCGTTTCTGGCACAACCGCCACGGTGAGTATGGAATGCCTGCACGATTTACACTGATCAATGCGATCCGTAATCAGGTTGAAGCCGACGGTGGCAGCGTATTGGTTCTTTCAGGTGGAGACATCAACACCGGTGTTCCTGAGTCAGACCTTCAGGATGCAGAGCCTGACTTCAAAGGCATGAAGAAAATTGGTTACGATGCAATGGCATTGGGAAACCACGAATTTGATAACCCTTTAGAAGTATTAGCGAAGCAGCAAGATTGGGCTGGTTTCCCATTTTTGTCAGCTAACATTTATTCTAAAGACGGCGGCACCCGCATGTTCAAGCCTTTCACTATTTTTGAAAAGCAAGGCATCAACATCGCGGTTATGGGTTTAACCACAGAAGATACGGCTAGAATTGGTAATCCAGAATACCTCTCTAACGTAGAATTTAAGGACCCTAAAGCCGAAGCTAAGCTAGTACTGGAAGAGCTTGCCAAGGGCCCGAAGCCTGACATCGTTCTTGCGGTCACTCACATGGGGCATTATGACAATGGAAGTCATGGCTATAATGCACCGGGTGACGTTATGTTGGCTCGTTCACTTCCTGAAGGCGCAGTGACTGCGGTTATTGGTGGTCACTCTCAAGAAGCGCTTTGTATGGAAGGTGACAATGTACGTATCAAAAAGTACAAGGCAGGCACTGCTTGCGCACCTGACAAGCAAAATGGCACTTACATTATGCAAGCTCATGAGTGGGGTAAGTACGTTGGCCGTGCTGACTTCGAGTTCAAAAACGGTAAAACAACGCTGGCTTCTTACAGCCTAATCCCTGTGAACTTGAAGAAGAAAGTGAAGGACGCAGAAGGTAATTCAAAGCGCGTCCATATCTCCAATGCAATTGCACATAACAAGGAAATGCTTCAGCTGCTTGGCCCCTACTTAAACAAAGGTAAAGAAGCGATCAGCATGAAGGTCGGTAGTACTAACAAGCTGTTAGTGGGTGAGCGAAACGTGGTTCGTTTTGGTCAAACTAACCTAGGCCGCTTGATTGCCACTGCTCAAATGGTTAAAGCGAAAGCAGACTTCGGTATCATGAACTCTGGTGGTGTAAGAGCGTCTATCGAAACAGGCGACATCACTTACAAAGAAGTGCTAACGGTGCAACCGTTTTCTAACACGCTGACCTCCGCTTCAATGACAGGAAAAGACCTTCTGGACTACCTTGCAGTCGTTGCTACTAAACCAACAGATACCGGTGCCTACGCGCAGTTTGCAGGTATTTCTATGACAGTTCATAAAGACAGCGTTTCAGATGTCAAAATTGGCGGCGAGCCATTGGACATGGAAAAGAGCTATCGCTTCTCACTCCCTAGCTTCACCGCTGCCGGAGGTGATGGATACCCTAAGATCTCTGATTTAGACAGCTTTGTTGATACTGGTTTTGTTGATGCTGACGTACTTAAGGAGTACTTAGAAAACAACAATCCTTTAGATGCTGATGCATTCGAGCCTAAAGGTGAAATGGTTTACAAAAACTAAGTAAACACTCGATGACTACTCAATGAAGTCATCACTTTGTTGAGTAAAGCGTCCAAGGCCGGCACATTGATTTGTGCCGGCCTTTTTTAATTGTCCGTCCATGTCTGAGCAAAAATTGTGTGTATAATTAAGCCTTTAACACGTAATTCACAAAAGATAAGCCAATGAGCTTACTGGGAATTATTTCCGATTGGGCTACCGGAATACAATAATATGATCAACCGCGGATATCGTTTCGACTTTACCCTTATTCTCTTCGCACTACTGTTAACCTTTCCCGTTTTTGCAGATCCTACTGCTGATGATATCGGCCACACTGAACCCACTACAGTAGATACGCTGTCGTCTTTGATTGCGCAGAAAGAAGTCATCGATGCGGATATTTCAACCCTCAATATCGAGCTTAAAAGAGCTTCATCTGACACAGAAAAAGAACAGCTAAAAATAGACATCGATAGCAAAGGCGACCAAGCTCAAAAAATTAGCCGTAGCATAGAAAACCTTGCGGCAAGCACAGATCTCAGCTCACTTCGGGCCGTAAAAGAAGAAGCGTTTGATATTGAAAAAGAGATTTTTTCTTTAATCGAACCAACCCTAAAAGAAATGCGCCACCTGACTTATGACGTACGCGTCAAAGCTGACCTCAGGGACAGAATTGAATATGTAAACAAACGTATTCCAGTGGTCACAACAGCCCTCTATAACGTCGGTAAATTAAAAGTCGACCCAGCGAATAAAACACTAGCTAAACACATCGACAAACTAAAAAACCGCTGGACTCAGCAACTTAAAGGATACGAAACAGAATTGAACTCAGCCACTATGCAGCTTGAGAAATTTGAGCTGGATGAAAAGGTGCGCGAGGCAAACGAGCCAAGTATCTTTAAGACTTTCTTTGAAAAACGCGGTTGGGTGTTATTAAAAGCCTTAGGCGCAATTATCTTTGTGGTGCTCATAGCAAAGCTTATTCACAATATAATTAGTAAAGTGCTAAAAGGCTTCCAAAAGGCCAATCGTAGTGTGAAGTTTAGAATTATAGACCTGGTACACCGAGGATTGACCGTCATTTTTATGATTCTCGCTCCTATGTTTGTCTTTTACCTGGCGGAAGACTGGGTGCTATTTACACTAAGCATGCTGGTGTTAATTGGCATGGCCTGGAGCTTGCGAGAAGCCATTCCGAGATACTGGGAGCAAATTCAGATATTTCTCAATATTGGCTCAGTCCGAGAGGGCGAGCGCTTACTCATGGATGGCCTCCCTTGGGAAGTTAAAAACATCAACGTTTTTTCAACACTCCACAACCCCAGAGCGAATATTACTAAACGCGTCAAACTGAGTGATTTGGAAGGATTAAACTCTCGGCCCGCCGAAAAGAGTGAACCTTGGTTCCCATGCCAGAGAGGCGATTGGGTGATCCTTTCAGATGGGGTTCGAGGCAAAGTCGTCGGTATTTCGCTAGAACTTGTTGAGTTGATTCAACGAGGTGGCGCACGTTGCACTTATACTTTGAGTAATTTTTTAGATGCTTCACCGCAAAACTTATCTTTGAACTTCCGTATTAAAGAACGTCTTGGTATTAGCTACAGCAACCAAAAAACAGTGACCACTGAAGGCCCAACTCTACTGAAAGATTACTTAAGCGAGAGGCTAAAGGGTGATGGTTACGCTGAGGTGTTGCTTAACTTAAATGTTGAGTTCGAAAAAGCCAACGATTCATCGTTAGATCTAGTCATCATTGCTGACTTCAAAGGTGAGTCAGCCGATATTTATAATCGCCTGAGACGAGCAATACAGCGTTATTGCGTAGATGCTTCCACGAAATTTGACTGGGATATTCCTTTCCCTCACGTCACATTTCATAACCCAGCAGTTTTAGAAGCCGTTAGCTAATCACTCGGCTTTAAGTGATCCAAGTCAGCAACTGCTTAGGCAATACCGAGCTTAACTTTACGCAGCTTAATAGCCTCTAGTGCCTCGAGTTTTTCCTCTCGAGGCATGATGATCCATTCTCGAATCTCATCCATATTTCGATAGCAACCGTCACATAGCTCAGTTTTGGAGTTTAAAGTACACAAGCCCACACAGGGTGACGGCACAGTGCGATCGATAACTGGTTTTTCACCCCGCCTACGACGGGTACGTTGAGGTCTAGCGCTCATTATGCTGACCCTTTACAAATCTCAAGATACCTAGCCACCACCGTCGGCATGCCTTCCTCTATACACTCAACGGTCAACACATGACCAATCGAGACTTCTAGAATTTTAGGGATCGTTAAGAAAGTTGCTAAGTTTTGACTATCCAAATCATGTCCCGCATTAAGCTCAAGCTCGAGACGGTCAGCCTCCGCTGCTGCTGCTGCATACTGCGCTAGCACAGCGTCTTGCTGATCTGTCCCGAAAGCACTCGCAAATGCTTCTGTGTAAAGCTCAATTCGATCAACCCCCGTTCTAGCCACGCGCTGAACTTGATCAACATCAGGATCCAAAACTGCCGCTACCCGAATACCAGATTTTTTAAGGCGAGCCGTCACCATCTCAAGCAACTCACTGTGCCAAGCAACATCCCAGCCGTGATCTGAAGTCAACTGATCCTCAGCATCAGGCACCAGCGTGCACTGCTCAGGATTGCACTCTTCAACCAATTCTAAAAAGTCATCTGAAGGATAACCTTCAATGTTGTATTCAATTTCAGGGTAATCCGCTAGAAGCTTACTCAAATCCCGCGCATCTTGACGGGTTATATGGCGCTCATCTTGCCTCGGATGCACCGTAATGCCATGCACACCTAGCTCAATATACTTTTTAGCGAAACCCACCACGCTGGGGAAATCTCTCCCTCTAGAGTTACGCAGCAACGCGATCTTATTTAAGTTAACACTCAGCTTAGTCATGACTGATAAACACCTTAAATGAATTGGTAAGGCTCATGGTATTCGCTTCTCAGCAAACTGACAATAACAAGCTGCATAGTGGCAGTTTCAATCATTTAGAAATTGGTGCATCATGCCAAGAACAATTTATTTAAGGAGCTAGCAATGGCACGAAAACGCATGGTAGTAGAAATGGGAATGGGAACCGACCTGCAAGGTCAGGACTATACCAAAGCAGCAGTACGCGCTGTCAAAGACGCCCTATGGCACAACTCACTCACCATCGCACCAGCCTTTGGTTTTGACAAAGAACTCATGCAAATTGAAGTCAGCATCGGCGTCGCTCAACCTGACAAAGTAGACAAAGATGCCGTAATCGCCGTCTTCCCATACGGACAAGCAACCGTAGAAGTCGTCGAAGGCGGCTTAGACATCCCTAGCGACTGCGGTACAAAAACGACAGTGATTGCTAACGCAGCAGCAGTCGTTTACCTAGACTTCGCAGAGGAGGACGCAGCATGAGCCTACAACGCATCATTTTAGAAATGGGAACCGGTAACGACCTATACGGCGAAGACTACACCAAAGCCGCTGTAAGAGCCGTACAAGACTGCCTACACCACAGTTCAATCTCACTGTTTCGCTCAATGGGAATCGACCACGACACCATGCACGTAGAGGTTACCATCGGCACTCAAAAGCCTGAAGCCGTAGATATTGACGTAATAGCCAAACAAATCCCATTCGGCACAGTAACAGTGAACACCGTAAAAGGCGGCCTAAACGTCAGCGACCCGGTACAAAACACAGTCACTGTAATCGCCTCAGCCGCAGTAGCCGCTAGACTAGATATCCCAGAAGGAAAATACCGCCCAGCTTAAAATCTAAGCTAGTGAGTCATCGGGAATCTTAATCGCAGCGCCTCTAATCATCGCGAAGCGATTAGTAGTTCAAGCGAAGAGTAAGATACCCGATGACTCATGCCCAACCTTAATACCCAGTCGTATCAAAATCATGAGACTTAAGCACCTTCTTCAACGTTTTCATAAAAGCGTCGTACTCCTCTTCTGAAAGGCAGGCAAAAGAATCCTTTGCATTCGCACTAGTAATGCCTAACAAACGCTCCCGTAACGCAGCCCCAGACTCCGTAAGCTTTACATTCACCGAACGGCGATCTTCCAAACTGGTCACACGCAGCACTAGATCTTTCTTGGCGAGCTTTTCCACAATTCTG
>CALHTA010000311.1 GCA_938038645.1 uncultured Thiotrichaceae bacterium | reverse complement strand
TGTACCATCCGCTTCCATCTCATCGATTAGCTTGATTGGTCCAACAACGCCAGGCTCATCAGGTACGATCCCTTCGCGAGGCATTTTCAACATCGCGCGAGCATGTAGCGGGATATCAGGGCGAGACCAAGCATCTGGTGCTGGAGATAGGTCATCCGTATTCGTCTCACCAGGAACCATGAACACCTTAAGCGTAATTTTTTCAGCTAGTTTTGGCTTCGATGTAAACCATTCGCCATCAGCCCAAGACTGAATAACTTGCTTAGCAGTGGCGTTACCCGCATCCGCTTTTTCTTTGACGTCATGAAATGCATCGAAAACCAATAAGGTGTGCGACAGTGCTTCACCAGCACCGGCTGCCAATTCATCATCGTCTAAGCAATCAACTAGCGGCTGTACATTGTAACCACCCAACATTGTGCCAAGTAATTTCACAGCGTGTTGCTTGTCGATTAAGGGAGAGCTTGCTTCTCCTTTAGTGATCGCTGCTAAGAAGCCTGCTTTAACGTAAGCTGCTTCATCAACACCGGCAGGTACTCGATTAGTTAACAACTCAAGTATGGTTTCTTCTTCACCTGCTGGTGGGTTTTTTAGGAGCTCTACTAGTTCAGCCGTTTGTGCTGGGTCGAGTGGCTTAGGAACAATGCCCATTTCAGCACGTTCAGCGACATGTTTTCTGTAATTTTCTAACATAACAATTCTCCAATCAAATGTGGTTTAGCGTGCTTTCATCGCTGTATATTTGCGAGTGGCTTCACCTGTGTAAAGCTGGCGAGGGCGACCAATTCGCGACTCCTCTTCTCCAATCATTTCGTTCCACTGTGAGATCCAACCTATGGTTCTCGCCATTGCAAACATAACCGTGAACATGTTCAAAGGTATGTCCATTGCTAGGAAGATCACGCCAGAGTAGAAATCAACATTGGGGTACAGATTGCGTGATTTGAAATAGTCATCGCTAAGCGCAACTTCTTCCAATTTCATCGCGGTTTCAAGCATTGCTTTGTGGGGTGAGTTCTCAGGTAACTCAGCCAGCACTTCGTGACAAATTTCACGGATAATCCGTGCACGTGGATCGTAAGCTTTATAAACACGGTGACCGAAGCCCATTAAACGGAAGCGATCATCCTTGTCTTTAGCACGGTCAATAAATGTTTGTAGTGGTTCGCCAGAATCAATGATGTCCTGAAGCATGCGTATCACAGCTTCGTTAGCACCACCGTGTGCAGGGCCCCAAAGAGTCGCTACTCCGGCAGAAACCGCAGCGAATGGGTTGGCTTCTGAGCTTCCTGATAAACGCACGGTAGAGGTTGATGCATTTTGCTCGTGGTCAGCATGAAGAATCATGATGACATCGAGTGCTTTAACATGTTTAGGGTTGGCGACATAAGGCGTGGTCGGTACACCAAACATCATGTATAAGAAGTTTTCACTGTAACTCAGTGAAGATTTCGGATACATAAATGGCAGTCCCTTTGCGTGGCGGTAACACCAAGCTGCAATCGTTGGCATTTTGGCGACTAATCGTAGCATGGCCGTTTCACGATCTTTCTCGTCATGAATATTCATATGATCATGATAGAAAGCAGATAGCGCGCCAGAGACACCCATCATGATCGCCATCGGGTGGCCATCTCGGCGAAAACCATTATAAAAGTTCTTTAGTGCTTCATGAACCATGCTGCGCTTTTTAACAGAGCCTTCAAACTCTTCTAGTTGTTCCGCAGTTGGCAGTTCGCCATGGAACAATAAATAGCATGTTTCTAGGTAACTACTGTGCTCAGCTAGCTCTTCTATGGGGTAACCCCGGTATTCAAGAATACCGGTTTCACCGTCCATATAGGTTATGTCACTCTTGCAGCTGGCAGTCGACATGTAGCCAGGGTCAAAAGTGAAAAAGCCCGTTTTCTTATAGAGGGGGCGTACATCAATGGTCGGCGGGCCCATCGTTGGCTGAAGTACATCCAGCTTGATTTGCTCACCCGTTTCATCGTTGATTAACGTCATCGTTTTCGTTGTCATAACAGCCCCTTTCTATAAATAGTCAATATGCTTACCAGCCTGTTGCGTCTGCAACGCCTTTACCAAGCTCCGCAGGTGAGCGAACGGTATGTACGCCGGCTGCTTCAAGTGCTGCAAACTTCTCGTTAGCAGTCCCTTTACCACCTGCAATAATCGCACCGGCATGACCCATACGCTTACCAGGAGGGGCAGTAACACCCGCAATGTAAGCAATCACAGGCTTAGTCACATTGCTCTTAATAAATTCGGCGGCTTCTTCTTCCGCACTTCCACCAATTTCACCCACCATCAAAATAGCTTCAGTCGCAGGATCTTCTTGGAACAACGTTAATGCATCAATGAAGTTGGTGCCTGGAATAGGGTCGCCACCAATTCCGATACAAGTACTTTGGCCAAAGCCTAGCTCAGAAGTCTGGTGAACACATTCGTAAGTCAATGTTCCAGAGCGAGATACCACACCGACACGTCCTGGGTTGTGCATTGCGCCCGGCATAATGCCGATCTTGCACTCATCAGGCGTGATGATGCCTGGGCAGTTAGGGCCAATTAAACGAACACCATAACTATCAACAATCGCTTTAGCATCTAGCATGTCTAGCGCTGGAATGCCTTCGGTAATGCAGACAATTAGCTTAACCCCAGATTCGGCTGCTTCGATAATTGAATCTTTACAAAAGGGAGCGGGTACGTAGATAACAGATGCGTCAGCGCCCGTTTGCTCAACCGCTTCTCTTACTGTGTTGAATACGGGCAAATCTAAGTGAGTTGACCCCCCTTTACCCGGTGTAACGCCACCGACCATTTTTGTGCCGTATTCAATGGCTTGCTGAGAGTGAAAAGTACCTTGAGTACCTGTAAAACCCTGACAGATAACTTTAGTATCTTTATTGACTAATACACTCATGATTTTTCTCCTACCGCAGCAA
>CALHTA010000310.1 GCA_938038645.1 uncultured Thiotrichaceae bacterium | reverse complement strand
ACTGGGGACGCGTTCTAGTATTCCCTCTAAAGAGTTTGCGATCGCATCGTTTAATACTTTGCGTCGGTGTTGGTAGAGTTTGCGCATTCTTCTGACATGACTGGAAAACTGGCCTGAGGCCATGAATTCTCCTAGTGCTAGTTGCGGTAGTTGTGATATTCCGCCGTCTATATAGCGTTTGGCTTTGGTAAAGGGTTCTACAAGTGAAGGGGGAATGATTAGGTAACCTAAGCGTATTGATGGATGTAGAATTCTGGTGAAAGTGCCGGCGTAGATGACGCAGTGTTCTCCTCCTAATCCTTGCAATGCGGTGAGCGGTGGACCCTCGTAACGAAATTCACTGTCGTAGTCGTCTTCAATTATCCACGATGAGTGTTGCTTTGCCCACTCGATTAACGCAAGTCGCCTTTCTAAACTTAAGGTGTATCCCATAGGGTAGTTATGAGAGGGTGTGACTATTGCAGCACGTGCATCAATTTTGTGCTTGATTGCATAGTTAACTTCAAATCCGTCTTGATCGGTTGGTACGGGGAACTCATTTGCTCGGACTGAAGTGATTGCCCCACTGATACCGTGGTATCCTGGGTCCTCTACCCAAACAGTGTCATCAGCGTTTAGCAGGAGCTGAAAAGAAAGATAGAGTGCTTGTTGCGAGCCAGAACAAATCATCACTTGCTCTGCATCGCAGGAAACGCCACGTGTAACCTGTAGATAGCTTGCGATTTGATTGCGTAGCAGGTCATCACCCATTGTCGAGGTGCTGGGAGCAAACTTCATTTGTCGACCAGCTTTAGCAACTTGCTTTTGCCATTGCTCCCACGGAAAGCTATCGACACAGCACTGAGCAGGGGCAAGTAACTTTCCGGGTTCCTCTGAATGACCCGTTTGGAACTGTTGCAAACGTTTCGCCATATCAGAAAGAAGGGGCTTTACAGTTTCTTTAGTTGTCGGTTTTTGTCTAACGCTAAGACGTTTTGATGGAGCTGGTATCTGGGCGCTTACAAAGCTGCCAGATCCATGGCGAGTGTCGATATAACCTTCCGCTTGCAGCATTTCAAAGGCTGTTTTGACGGTGTTGCGTGAAATATTAAGTGTAACGCTCAAAGGCCGACTCGCCGGAAGCTTAGCACCCGGTATTAAATCCCCTTGTAAGATTGCCTGCTGAAAAGCTCGAAACAATAGTGCGTATTGTGGTAACTCAGACTCTTGATTGAGAAAAGGAAGAAATAGCTCAGATGGGAAATCGTTGGCTGCCAAAGTGGGTCCTTCAACTGTTTAGTATTGGGTCTGGAGATTAGCCCATTTAGCCAGTATTGTGCTCTTTAATCAACCATCAAATATCGGAGATTATGATGAGTAGTGTTGCTGAAATCCGCCCTGCGGTTTGCCCTTTAGATTGCCCAGATACCTGTAGCTTATCGGTGACGGTGCAGGATGAGAAAATAATCTCTATTCGTGGGTCTAAAGCGAACCCATATACGGATAATGCGATTTGCAGCAAGGTTGCTCGTTTCTATCCTGACTTTGTTCATGGCAAACAGCGACTAAAATATCCTATGCAGCGAGTTGGTAAACGTGGCGCTGATGAGTTTAAGCGTATCAGCTGGGAGCAAGCACTGGATCTTGTTTATGAAGGTTTTACGGATGCTATTAATCGCTATGGTGGTGAGTCAGTTCTAGGTTTTAACTATGCAGGACCTCACGGTGAATTGGCCGCAGGTTCATTGGACAGACGTTTTTTTAATAAGCTTGGTGCTACACAATTAGACCGCGGGCCTTTATGCGGCGGCGTTCGGGGAGGTGCTTACACCAGCTTGTTTGGTAATTCTCCGGGTATGCCGCCAGAGCAGGCTGAAGCCGCTGATTTGATTGTGGTCTGGGGAAACAATGCGACGGTGTCTAACCTTCATTTGTCTCGTGTGGTTAGCAAAGCCCAAAAGAATGGCTGTAAGCTTGTTGTGATTGACCCTAAGCGTATTCGTATTGCTGAACGTGCGGATCTATACATGCAAATAAAGCCGGGCACTGATGTTGTCTTGGCAATGACACTGGCTGCTGAAATCGAGCGGCGCGGTGGATTGAACAAAGACTTCATCGATCAATGGGTTGATGGTGCCGAAGAGTATTTAGAACAGTCCAGAAATTATTCTCGTGATGATATCGAAGCAATCTGTGGTTTGCCATTAGAGCAGTTTGATGCACTAGCAGATTATTATCTTAAAGCGCAGACCGTTGCTGTTTCGATTGGTAATGGTATAGAGCGTGGTAAAAGTGGCGGCTCTGGTTTGCGCGCTGCGATGGCTTTACAAGCCTTAACCGGTAACTTTGGCAAGCTCGGTGCCGGTGTCATCGCTAAGCCTGGTTTTGCTTTTCCAAGAACCAGCGATCGCTTGGAAGGCACTGATCTATTACCTGATGGCGTACGCACTTTTAACATTGTGGATATTAGTCGACTGTTGTTGGATGAATCTTTAGAAACTCCAATCAAAGCGATGATGATTTATAACCATAACCCCATTGCAACTCACCCAGATCAGCAGCGTATGCAAAAAGCG
>CALHTA010000309.1 GCA_938038645.1 uncultured Thiotrichaceae bacterium | reverse complement strand
GGCTATCAGAATTGCATTTTAAGTTTTGACGACTGTCGTTTGTCTGATGCTCAGGTGGTGGGTGAAGTGCATAAGGGTTTTGAACTTGCAAATGATTGGCTTTATGGCACACGTTTAACCGTAGCGGCTAACTGTGTGGGTCGTGCTCGCCGCGTGTTTGACTACGGACTAGCTTACGCAGCGGAGCGTAAACAGTTCGGTCAGAAGATCGGTCGTTTCCAAGGCGTGTCGTTTAAGTTAGCGGATATGATCACCGAGATTGATGCGGCTGATTGGTTAACGCTTAGCTCGGCTTGGCGACTAGACCAGGAACTTCCAGCTAATCGTGAGATTGCCAGCGCTAAACTTTATGCTTCAGAAATGTTGGCCAGAGTGACTGATGAAACCCTGCAGATCTTTGGTGGCATGGGCTTGATGAGTGATTTACCCATCGCTCGATTCTGGCGTGATGCGCGTGTTGAGCGAATCTGGGATGGTACCTCTGAGATTCAACGTCATATTATTTCACGTGATCTTCTACGTCCTTTGGGTTGTTAAGGGGTTGTAAAAATGCCTGATCTGAAGCGCTTATTGCGCCCTCAATCAATCGCTGTTGTCGGTGGGAAACCCGCTGCAATGGTGATTCAGCAATGTCGTTTGATGGGGTACGAAGGTTATATTTGGCCGGTCCACCCCAGCAAAACTGAAATAGAAGGTTTGCCGACTTTCCAAACGATTGAAGACTTGCCTGCTGCGCCAGATGCCACTTTCATCGGTGTGAATCGTCATCTCACGATTGGTATCGTTGAATCGCTGGCAAAGCGCGGTGCAGGTGGTGCCGTCTGTTACGCCTCTGGGTTTCTAGAAGCTGATGAAGAGGGTGGTAATTTACAGGCTGATTTACTGAGAGTCGCAAGTGATATGCCGGTGCTAGGCCCGAACTGTTATGGCTTTATCAACTACGCTGAAGGTGCTTTACTTTGGCCTGACCAACACGGTGGTCGACGTCTAGTTGCAGATGAAGGTGGTGTAGCCATCATTACGCAGTCTTCCAATCTGTCGATCAATATCACCATGCAGCAACGCGGTTTGCCGATTGCTTATATGCTCACTGCGGGTAACCAAGCCATGATCGGCGCATCTGATCTGGCGATGGCAGTGTTAGATGATCCACGAGTCACTTGTCTTGGTATGCATATCGAAGGGTTTGATTCGATTGCGGGTATGGAAGCCGTTGCGAAAAAAGCACGTGAGTTGAAAAAGCCGGTAGTCGTTTTGAAGGTTGGTAAAAGCGAGCAGGCGCAGCAAGCGACGTTGACTCATACAGCGTCTCTTGCGGGCGCACATGCCTCATCACAAGCCTTTTTAAAGCGCTTGGGTATTGGTCAGGTTGATACCGTTGCTGCGATGCTAGAAACGCTTAAATTACTGCATGTGCATGGTGTGTTGCCGGGTTATAAACTTGGCTCGATGAGCTGCTCGGGCGGCGAAGCCAGTTTGATTGCTGATGCTGTGCAAACCAAGAAAGTCTATTTCCCTGAGTTAACACAGGCTGAGAAGCAGCCACTTCAAGACACGCTAGGCCCTTTAGTGACTGTGAATAACCCATTGGATTACCACACTTACATTTGGGCTAACGAAGCTGGTATGACTGAGGTTTATGCGGGCATGTTGATGGCAGAGAATGATCTGACTATGTTGCTGCTAGATTTTCCTCATCCTGATAAATGCCAAGCAGATGACTGGGAAATAGCGCTTCGTGCATTTGAAGCCGCGGCCAAAAGAGCGTTTGAGAATGGCGGTGCTAAGCCTGTGTTGACCTCCACCATTTCCGAGAATATCCCTGAGCCGGTGATTGCTAGAATGATGCAGCAGGGAATCGCGGCCATTGCAGGAATGGAAGAGGTGGTTATAGCGGCTGAAGTGGCTGCGGACATTGGCGAGGCATGGCGAAAGCCGGAAGCAGAGCCCGTTTTACCTGCTGCCAATATTGTTCAAGATAACGATCTTAGAAAAGAAACTGACAATGCAAATGAGTTAAACAGCGTCACCCTTGATGAAGCGGATGCCAAGGCGGCGTTGGCTGCTTGCGGGGTTTCAGTTCCACAGGGTCAAAAAGTCAGCTCTTCTGAACAAGCAATTCAGGCAGCTGAAATGTTCGGCTACCCAGTTGTGCTGAAAGCGTTAGGAATTGCACACAAGACAGAAGCCAATGCCGTGCGTCTTAATCTGCAAAATGAGCAAGCACTGTCCCTAGCTTTTGCTGAGCTTAAATTATTAAGCGATACGCTGTATATCGAGTCAATGGTTGAAGCACCAGTCGCCGAGCTAATAGTGGGCTTAAGTCGAGATCCTCAATTTGGACTGGTAATGACCATTGGAGCAGGGGGCATATTGGTAGAAATTCTTAAAGATAGCGCCACACTGTTGTTGCCGGCAACCCGTGATGAGATTGAACAGAGCCTGTTAAATTTGAAAACAGCGCCACTATTACAAGGTTATCGAGGTCGTCCTGTTGGTGACATAAAAGCGACCGTAGAAACCATTTTAAAGCTACAAGATTACGCTATTCAGCAAGCAGATCATCTGCAAGAGCTGGATATAAACCCTTTAATTATCTGCGCCGAAGGCCAAGGTGCCTACGCGGCTGACGCGCTCATTGTCACTAGCTAATCGCTTGCAGTTACACTAACTAATTCCGGAGAAAATCATGTCAGATGTTGTAACAACCCGCCGTGAAGGCGGTATTTTAGAAGTTACTTTGGATCGTCCAAAAGCCAATGCAATTGACTTGGTCACCAGTCGGATCATGGGAGAAACCTTCCGTGATTTCCGTGACGACCCTGAGCTGCGTGTGGCTATTGTTCGAACCGCAGGGGAGCGTTTTTTCTCAGCGGGCTGGGATTTAAAAGCCGCTGCCGGTGGTGATGATGTCGATGGTGATTATGGTGTGGGTGGTTTTGCCGGCTTGCAAGAATTGCGGGACCTAAACAAGCCAGTAATCGCGGCAGTGAATGGTATGGCTGTTGGTGGTGGATTTGAGTTGGCATTGTCAGCCGACATGATCTTAGCCACTGAAAATGTAACCTTTGCTTTACCAGAAATTCGCGCAGGAACATTAGCAGATGCTGCCACGGTTAAACTACCCAAACGCATTCCCTACCATGTAGCAATGGATTTGTTACTCACAGGGCGTTGGATGGACGTTCAAGAAGCGCATAAATGGGGTTTAGTGAATGAGGTTCTGGCTGACGAGCAGGCACTGATGGACAGAGCATGGGATCTGGCGCGCTTGTTGGAATCTGGTCCGCCGTTAGTGTTTGCTTCAATAAAAGAAGTCGCCCGTGCAGCAGAAGCGATGACTTTTCAGGATGCGATGAACAAAATCACCAAGCGCCAGTTTGCTACAGTTGACGTTTTATACGGAAGTGAAGACGGTATGGAAGGGTTTAAAGCGTTTGCTGAAAAGCGTGATCCTGTCTGGAAAGGAAAATAAGCAAGCAGAGCTCACTAGCTTGAGGCCAGTTTTACGCTTAAGCTAGTGATACTCCTTTTACGACGGGTTACAAAAAGTGGATATGACTGACTACCAAAGAGATAACTTTGCTGGGTTCTGGCTACGATTCGTAGCGTTTATTATCGATTTACTGGTGGTTGCTCTGATTGTTTTTCCATTTGCAGCAATCATTGGTTTGGTGGCCCCGAAGTATATTTTGGTTGAAGTGCCGTTTGGCTTATTCACAACCACGACCGTTGTTTCAGAGGCTCAGGGTGAGCAGCCTAAAATAGAAAAAGATGACGTGCTTGGCCTATGGACAAATTACTACAAGCTTAAAGAAGCGTCTTCAAAAGATGGGAAGGTTGTTTTTAACCGTGTGCTTATCGAGCCTGAAATGAAAAATGAAATACGCAAAACCACCTCGAGCAATATTGAGTCTTACGTAATATTTTTATACTGGATATTAATGGAAGCCTCAATCTGGCAAGCGAGTGTCGGCAAGAGAATGATGGGGCTTAAAGTCGTAAATAGCGAAGGAGGCAAGCCTAGCTGGCCAGAAGCTGCTGCCCGCAATGTCTTGAAAGTGTTGTCCGGGGTCATCCTGTTCATAGGGTTCTTTATGGCGGGTTGGACGGATAAGAAACAGGCTCTGCACGACAAAATTTCTGGCATGCTGGTTGTAAAAGAGTCGAGCTAACGCATAATTTTATGAAGGAAAAACACAATGACCAGTAGGCTAAAAATTCACCTTTAGTCTAACCAGCTTTGACAGTCTGATAGCAGGCTAATAACATAAGAAAACGAAACTTAAAATTCCAAAAATAATCGTTTCAACCTATGTCCAAACTAAATCTGACTAATAAAATTGCGCTGCTCTTGAGCGGACTATTCTTGTTCGTGGGCATATCCGGTTATTTTTTAATGATCAATTCTGAGAATACGATCATTGAAAATCAATCAATGAATGTTGCAGAAATTGTTGCACGCCAAGCCTCCGCAGCACGTTCAGTTTATTCAACAACCATCTTGGACAAGATACAAAAAGATGAAATAGGGTTTGCCGATAAGGACTATCACAACAAGGCTGGAGCGCTCCCCATTCCAGCGCAATACCTAAAAGAAATGGCGAGCAAAGCGTCTAGCGATTCTGATGGCTTATATAAATACAGAGCAGTGAGTAAGTGGAATTTAGGGGATGACCAGCATTTAAATAATAGCTTTCTAAACTATGCTTGGGCTGAACTTGAAAAGCAGGATCAAGCAAATCCAACGGGAGCGATTGATTGGAAACCAGTTTATAGGGTAGAAGAGTTTGAGGGTAAACAAACCTTACTTTACTTGAGAGCAGACCCCGCCTCTCAAATGTCTTGTGTCAATTGTCACAATAGCTACGAAAAGAGCTTGCCTATTCTGCAAAGGCGGGCAGCGCAGAAAACGGTTGGCGGCAAAGAGTGGAAGCAACACCAGCTGCTAGGCGCTATCTTTGTGGAAATTCCGGTTGAAGCCATGCAAGAAATTGCCTCAAGTAATATCAAGTTAACGATGCTCTGGATCTTGGGCGTTTTGATCGTCGGCTTAAGCGGATTGGCGTATTACTTCTCAAGAGATTTTATCAAGACGAGGGGGATGACTAAATTGCTCTTTTGGCAAGCGAAACACGATACCTTAACTCGATTACCGAATCGCATTAATTTTGAGGAGCGAGCGGAGGCATTGATTACAGAGTCCTCCAAGAAGGGTTCCGTGCACGCCATGTGCTTTTTAGATCTTGATCAGTTTAAACTTGTGAATGACACCTGTGGTCATGCCGCTGGGGATGAACTGCTTTGTCAAATAAGCGAGCAGTTGCAGGATGAGCTAGTAGACCCAGATATGTTAGCGCGCTTAGGTGGAGATGAGTTTGGTATTTTGTTAACAAACTGCTCCCTTGAAGAGGCAGACTCACTTTCTCAAAAACTTTGTGAGAAAGTAAAAAACTACCACTTCAAGAAAGACGACCATTCCTTTGATATTGGCGTCAGTATCGGTGTGGTCGAAATTACTTCAGAGTCGCAAAGTGTGGACCAGCTAATGAGGAACGCTGACCTTGCTTGTTATGCCGCTAAAGAAGCCGGCAGAAATAGAGTTAAAATTTATCTAGATAGCGATGAAACCCTAAGCCTAAGAAAGGATGAAATGTCTTGGGTATCGGGAATTTTAAAAGCACTTAAAGAAAACCGAATTGTAATTTATAGCCAAAAAATTGGCGCGGTTGCTCCTGCTAGTAGCTATATGCATCACGAAATACTCGTTCGTTTGATAGGTGATGATGGTGAAATCGTTCCACCCAATGAATTTATCCCTTCAGCAGAACGCTATAACCAAATGACGAAGCTTGATTTGGCGATTATTGATCGTTCATTCTCAGCGTTAAGTAACAATTATTTTAGTGATTTGGGTGAAGACGGCTTTATCTCAATCAACCTTTCTGGGCAGTCTCTGAGTCAGCCTGATTTCTTGCTGAAAGTTAAGCACCTCATGATGAAGCACCGAATCAAACCTAAGCAAGTCTGTTTCGAAATTACCGAGTCGGCTGCTGTGGCTAATCAGGATCTAGTGAAGAAATTCATGACAGAATTGAAGCGCTTGGGCATCAAGTTTTCCTTAGATGACTTTGGCACGGGCTTGAGCTCGTTGACCTATTTAAAAGAGTTTCCAGTCGATTACCTAAAGATTGATGGTAGCTTCATTAAGGACATCGTGAGTGATTCTGTTGACAGAAAACTAGTCGATGCCATTAATCGAATGGCCCATTCAATGGGTTTAAAAACGGTCGCTGAGTATGTGGAGTCTAGAGAGATACTCCACTTACTTGATAAAATGAATATCGATTATGCCCAAGGCTATTTCATTCAAAAGCCGATCAAAGTTGATATGGATTTTAAGTCAGCGGCTTAAGTAAGTTCTTGACTGGTGGGTGTTTTATAGTTGAAAGTCTGCCGTCTTACGAGCTACTAAATAATCGGCTTACATTTGAACTCTAAACAAACACGTCTCTATTACCAAAATGCGCTTTCAGCTCGAATCAGTGCTCTAGTGATTGTTTGCATCGGTGCATTTCTGATGCCGCTTTCGCTATCAGCTTCTTTAGTGGCTATCCCCGCAATAGCCACCGACCTCGGTGCTAATGCGGTCTATGTCAGCTGGATACCAGCGGCTTTTATTTTAAGCAATTTAATCGTGCTATTACCCTCAGGTCGCTCAGCGGATATTTACGGCCGTAAGCGAATTTATCAGTTAGGCAGTGTGATTTTCTTGTTTGGAAGCGTAATCGCTGGCCTCTCCCAAAACATCGAATTGTTGTTACTCTCACGTGTTATACAAGGCTTTGGTGCGGGTATGTTCTTTGGCACGGGTATGGCGATTATTGGCAGTGTGTATCAGGATGGTGGGCGTGGTGCAGCGTTAGGTTGGGTCGTTGCTTGTGTCTACTTTGGCTTGAGTGTTGGCCCCTTACTCGGTGGGTGGCTAACGGACAATTATGGTTGGGAGTCCGTGTTCTTTTCAATGGTGCCATTCATTCTCGCGAGCATTATTCTCACTATGATAAAGCTGAAGGGCGAGTGGAAAAATGAAAACCCTCAGAAGCTGGATTGGAAAGGCTCTGTCATCTTATCGTTTGGATTATTAGCTTTTTTCATCGGAACAACCAACTTACCCGAACTATTTTCTGTTGGGCTTTTAGTTGTCGCCGTTTTATTGAGTGTTTGGTTTAAGCGGCACAGCCAGCAAGTCGAGTTTCCAATCGTAAATCTTAACTTAGTTTGGAAAAACCAAGGCTTATCTCGTTCGTTAATTGCAGCGATTATGATGTATGGAGGCAGTTACGGATTGCAATTTTTGATGGGTTTATACCTTCAGTACAATCGCGGTTTTTCGCCTACTGATGCGGGTAAGTTTTTAATGATTCAAGCGATTATTATGGCAGTTATTGCACCTGCTGCTGGGCGTCTTTCAGACCGATATCCACCCAATACTATTGCAGCAGTCGGTTGTTTTGCAGTGGTGTTAAGCTTTGTATCAATGCTGTTTTTAGATAGCGACAGTCATATGGCAATCGTCGTCATTTCTTTAGCATTACTGGGCGCTGGTTTTGGATTGTTTTCTACGCCGAACAGTAACGCCGCTTTGAAGTCGATTAGTGAAGCGAAGTTGGGAATCGCCTCGTCGCTTGTGAGTATGTCACGACTGATCGGGCAGCTTCTGTCTACAGCGTTTGTAACGCTGATGATGTCGCTCTACATAGGTACTGCCAAAATAGTGCCCAGTAATTACGAGGCACTATTATTGGTCTTTAAGTGGACCGTTGGACTGTCCCTTATTTGCGCTTTACTTGCTACCTATACGTCTTTGTCAGTGAAGCGAATAAAGGCGGAGTGACTTGCTTAGTTCGCTAGTTGAATCACTGAATTTTCAGTGGTCATTACATTTGGAACATAAGCATCGGCTTCCCAATCGTTATCCCATTCCTTTTGATCCAGAAGGTAACGGAATTCATACGCTGATTGCTCAGTTGAAAGCTCGATAGTGCAAGTGAAGTCACCATTTTTTAGTGGCTTCATAGGTGTTGCGTCAGTCTTCCAGTCATTAAAATCACCAACGACGTGAATGATTTTTGAGTCGCCTGCTGCTTCCTTAGGAACACGTAAAGCGACTTTGCATACTGGGCGTGACTTCAAATACTGCTTTTTAATACTCATAGGGGTGCTGTTAATTTCAAAAAAGCGAGAGTATAAAGCCTTTGTAATTCTTTGAGTAGAACTACAAAGGCTTTTATTAATGCTGCATTGCAACATTAAGATACTTAATTCCCAGATCGGGCTTAGGCCTTGGCTAGAAGTTCTTCTTCACGTCGTATACGCGCTTTTTGCGAGAACCAGACTAGTGCAATCAAGCCGAATGCAAGGAGGTAGAACCATTGCTTTGCCGGGCGGTCGACATTCGTGATCTGGACACTTTTTATCTCCCAGTCAAAGTCGATTTTTTGCTTTTCAGCAACGCCACCAAACACGACATTGTCAACAAACAGCTTGCCCTCTTCGTCTCTCAGCTCAAGGCCTGCAGCGTCTCTTAGGCGAGTTTCACCATCTGCTTGTGCGCCCACCGGAAGCATAACAACCTTATCGACCATTTTGCCTTCTAGTGTCTCACCCGCCACTTGCACGCGTATCTGAGCATTGTCAGGTAACTTTCCAGCCACTTCATAAATCTGGCTAGCCTCTACCGTCTGTAGCTCGGGAGTAATCTGATCCATAAAGAATCCTGGGCGGAACAAAATGAAAGTACATAATAAGAAGATTAATGTTTCCCAAAGCTTGTTCTTAGTTTGGAACCAACCTTGTGTGGCAGAGGCGAAAATTAGCATGGCTACAGTCGCGGAGATGACGACTAAGGCTAAGTGGAACGGTCCTCGTATTCCTATCATCAATAACTCAGTATTGAAGATAAACATAAACGGCAGTATTCCGGTACGTATATCGTACATGAAACCTTGAATACCGGTTTTGATAGGGTCACCACCAGAGATTGCAGCAGCGGCATAAGCGGCGAGACCCACTGGTGGCGTGTCATCCGCTAGTATTCCAAAGTAGAACACAAATAGATGTACCGCTATTAGTGGAACGATTAGACCAGACTGTGCGCCGAGAGTTACGATGACGGGTGCCATTAAAGACGATACAACGATGTAATTTGCCGTCGTTGGCAAGCCCATTCCAAGCAGTAAGCTGATACCAGCGGTTAGGATCAGCATCACAATCAGGCTTCCACCTGAAATAAACTCAACCACCTCAGCCAAAATAAGACCAACTCCGCTGAGTGTTACCGCACCGATAATCAAACCAGCCGCCGCGGTAGCGATACCGATTCCGATCATGTTGCGAGAACCGGCCACCATACCTTCTTTGAAATCGACCCAACCTTCACTAATAAATTGGATGACTTGGCCTTGGCCACGGAATATTCCTTTGAGGAATTTGTGGGTTAGCAGTACGAATACCATACCAACAGAGGCCCAAAAAGCAGACAACGAAGGAGATAAACGTTCAACGGTTAGCATCCAAATTAATACCAACACGGGGAGCAGGAAGTAGAGACCAGATTTCACAATCGGTCCAACTTCAGGCAGTTCTGATATTTCATCACTGCGCCCTAAGTCAGGGTATTTAACCGCCAGCAACAGCAAGCCTATGTAAGCGACGATGAACACACCTGCCGAGATCCAAGGCATCATTTCACCTGTTGCGCCTTTTAACCAGCCCAAGCCGTAGTACATAGCTAATGAAATTAACATGATGCCGATAATAACGGTCATGAAAGTAAACAGGCTTTGTACGAATGTCTTTTTAACGCGACGCGGTAAGCCGACCATGCCCGCTTTGCACGCTTCTAAATGAACAATATAAACCAACGCGATATAAGCGATCACGGCAGGTAAGAAGGCGTGCTTGATTACTTCGATATAAGAGATACCGACAAATTCAATCATTAAGAAAGCCGCAGCTCCCATAACGGGTGGTGTCAACTGACCATTTGTGGATGAGGCAACTTCTACCGCACCTGCTTTTTCAGATGAAAAACCAACGCGTTTCATTAAGGGGATCGTGAAGGTTCCTGTGGTCACCACATTGGCAATCGATGAGCCAGACACCAAGCCAGTTAGTGCTGATGACACAACGGCTGCTTTCGCCGGTCCACCTTTTAAATGACCGAGTAGGGTAAAGGCTACCCAGATAAAATAATTACCCGCACCGGCCCTTTCGAGCAGTGATCCGAATAATACAAACAAGAATACCATGCTGGTAGAAACACCCAGTGCGATACCAAAGACACCTTCTTGAGTGATCCAGAAGTGACTCATGGCGCGGCCAAAGGAAGCGCCTTTCCAAGCCATGACGTCTGGCGCAAGGTGGCCAAAGAATACGTAAGCCAAAAATATCATCGCGATGATCATGAGAGGCGGGCCTAAAGCACGTCTTGCGGCTTCAAGCACTAAAATAACACCGACGCCTGAAACAGCAAGGTCAACGGCTGTGGGTAATCCAGCGCGATCTGCTAAGTCTCTGGCAAATACCCATAGGTATAAGCACGTTAGTATGGCTATGATGGCGAGCACCCAGTCGAGCTTTGGGATATGGTCACGAGGTGACGATTTGAATGCAGGGTAAGCTAAAAAGCCTAAGAACATGGCGAACGCTAAGTGAATCGAGCGTGTCCCTGTATTGTTGAGAACAGGAATATAGTCAGCGAACATGTAGGGGAAGGGTGAAGCGATCCAAAGTTGGAATGCAGCCCAAGCAAATGCTACCCAAAACATCAGTTTACCGACACTGCCCGCCGGATTTCTGGCCCCAGTATCTGTCTCTGCGATCATTTCCTGTAATTT
>CALHTA010000308.1 GCA_938038645.1 uncultured Thiotrichaceae bacterium | reverse complement strand
TGGATGTGAGAAATTAGCAAATCAATGATGTTTGCATCGTTAAGGAAATGTTGTCCAAAACGTTTTTTTGCGTGATGTATTGCCATATTTCGTATTGCACAAATAAAGAAGCCTCCCCCGTTAGGGAGAGGCTGTCTTTGGGTTAGCGATTATTTATCGCAGGATCTTTAACTCAACTCGACGATTTTGAGCTTTACCGGCAGCAGTAGCATTCGTTGCTATCGGTGAAGTCTCTCCATAGCCTTTAGCCGTCAGGTTCGCCGCACGAACATTCTTGCTAATCAAGTAACGGCGTACAGCATCAGCACGGCTTTGTGACAAGCGCTGGTTGCTAGACTGTCTACCGTCACTATCCGTGTGACCACCTACTTCAACACGCAGGCTTGGGAAGCGGTTCAACTTACGAGCTGCTTCATCAAGAATTGGTAATGAACTTGCCAGTAGCTGTGAAGAGCCTGTTCTGAAGTTAACACCTTCAAGTGAGATGTTCTGAGCTTCTGAACAACCTAACTGATTGACTGATGCGCCGTTAGCAGTGCCTGGGCAAGCATCGTTCTTGTCCTGAACACCATCTGCATCAGCATCA
The DNA here is from genome assembly GCA_938038645.1 of uncultured Thiotrichaceae bacterium. Lineage (GTDB taxonomy): Bacteria > Pseudomonadota > Gammaproteobacteria > Thiotrichales > Thiotrichaceae > Leucothrix. The sequence continues at coordinate 10,470 of CALHTA010000308.1, read as the reverse complement.
GGTATCGCACAGCCTTTAACGTCAACATTGCGACCTTCAGCAGTTGTTGGGCACTGATCTAAGCGATCAACAACACCGTCGTTATCAGTATCAAACTCACAACCCGTGCTGTATACAGCAGCGCCTGCGGCAGTGCTCGGACATTGATCAAGGCTATCTTTCACGCCATCTTTGTCACTATCAATCTCACAGCCTGTTGCATCAACAGTGATACCGGCACGAGTGTCTAGGCAGCTGTCTTTGCTGTTCACAACACCATCGTTGTCAGTGTCAACTTCACAACCTTTAGCATTAACGAATACGCCAGCAGGAGAAGTTGGGCAACTGTCTTTACTGTCTACAACGCCGTCTTTGTCGCTGTCTACTTCACAGCCTGTTGCATCAACGGTGATACCCGCTAGTGTGTCTAGGCAGCTGTCTTTGCTGTTTACAACACCATCGTTATCGGTATCAACTTCACAGCCTTTTCCGTTAACGAATACACCAGCAGGAGAAGTTGGGCAGCTATCTTTGCTGTCTACAACGCCATCTTTATCGCTGTCGATTTCACAACCTGTTGCATCAACAGTGATACCCGCTAATGTTTCAGGGCAGCTATCTTTGCTGTTTACTACTCCGTCTTTATCAGTGTCAACTTCACAGCCTTTAGCATTAACAAACACACCTTCTGGAGAAGCAGGGCACTGGTCTGCGCTATCAAGAACACCGTCTTTGTCAGCATCCCCTTCACAGCCTTTGTAGTTTACAGAAGCGCCTGCAACCGTATTAGGACATTCATCACGACTATCAATGATCAAGTCACCATCAGTATCGCCTTCACAACCTTCAGCGTCTACCTTGGCACCTGGAGCGGATTCAGGGCAGTCATCTAGGCTATCAACAACACCATCTTTATCAGTGTCAATTTCACACCCTTTAGAGTCAACTGTTGCGCCCGGTGAAGTCTTAGGACATTCATCTCTACTATCAAGAATGAAGTCTTTATCGCCGTCACCTTCACAGCCTTTAGCGTCAACAGATGCGCCAGCTGCTGTTTCAGGGCAAGCATCACTGCTGTTTACAACGAGATCTTTATCGTCATCTAGTTCACAGCCGTTAGCGTCAACTTCTGCACCAGCTACCGTAGTTGGGCATTTATCCAATGCGTTAACAACTTTGTCTGCATCGTCATCTAGCTGACAACCCAATGCACTAACCACCGCACCTTCAGGAGAAGCAGGGCATTGATCTTTGCTATCTGCAACGCCGTCTTTGTCAGAATCAATCTCACAACCCTTAGCATCTACCTTAAGGTTGGCTAGAGTTTCTGGGCAGCTATCTTGGCTATTAACAACACCATCTTTATCGGTGTCAACTTCACAACCTTTACGGTTAACAAATACACCTTCAGGAGAAGCAGGGCACTGATCCGCACTATCTACAACGCCGTCTTTGTCAGAATCAATCTCACAACCTTTAGCATCTACCTTACGGTTGGCTAGAGTTTCTGGGCAGCTATCTTGGCTATTGACGACACCATCTTTATCGGTGTCAACTTCGCAACCTTTACGGTTAACAAATACGCCTGCAGGAGAAGTAGGGCATTGATCTGCGCTATCTTTCACGCCGTCCTTGTCACTATCAATCTCACAGCCTTTAGCGTCAACAGTCGCGCCAGCAACGGTAGTTGGGCAAGCATCTGATGCATTAACAACTTTGTCCGCATCGTCATCTAGCTGACAGCCAAGCGCACTAACAACAGCGCCTTCAGGAGAAGCAGGGCATTGATCCTTGCTGTCTTTCACGCCGTCCGCGTCGCTATCAAGTTCACACCCTTTAGAGTCAACTGAAGCGCCAGCTACCGTAGTAGGACATTCGTCGCGACTATCAAGAATGAAGTCTTTGTCGCCGTCGCCTTCACAGCCTTTAGCATCAACCGAAGCGCCTTCAGCAGTTTCAGGGCAAGCATCTTTGCTGTTTACAACAAAGTCTTTGTCATCATCAAGCTCACAACCACGTGCATCAATTTCTGCACCTGCGGCAGTTGTAGGGCAAGCGTCAGCGGCATTAACCACGGTGTCGCTATCATCGTCTAGTTGGCAACCTAGCGCACTAACGACAGCACCTTCAGGAGAAGCTGGACATTGATCCTTGCTGTCTTTAACGCCGTCTTTATCGCTATCAATTTCACAACCCTTAGAGTCAACCGTTGCACCGGCTGGTGTAGTAGGACACTCGTCGCGACTGTCAAGAATGAAGTCCTTATCGCCATCACCTTCACAGCCTTTAGCATCAACCGAAGCGCCTTCAACTGTTTCAGGGCATGCATCTTTGCTGTTTACAACAAAGTCCTTGTCGTCATCTAGTTCACATCCGCGTGCATCAACTTCAGCACCTGGGGCTGTTGTTGGGCAAGCGTCAGATGCGTTAACTACCTTATCGGCATCATCATCTAGCTGGCAGCCAACTGCGTTAACAATTGCACCTTCTGGTGAAGCTGGGCATTGGTCTGCGCTATCTTTCACGCCATCTTGGTCTGTATCAATTTCACAACCTAGAACAGAAACCTTTGCGCCTTCAACCGTAGTTGGACACTGATCGTTACTGTTGACAACGCCATCCATATCGGAATCGATTTCACAACCTTTAGCATCAACGGTTACGCCTTCAGGTGAAGAAGGACAAGCGTCTACACTGTTAAGGATCGCATCTTTATCATCATCAAGCTCACAGCCTAAGCCGTTAACTTTAATTCCTGCTGCTGTGTTAAGGCATGAGTCTTTACTATCAACAACACCATCTTTGTCGCTATCAACTTCACAACCCATCGCATCAACGGTTACACCAGCTGGAGAAGCAGGGCAATTATCTGCACTGTCTTTAACGCCGTCGTTGTCTGTATCAACTTCACAACCTTTAGAGTCAACCGATGCGCCGGCTACTGTAGTAGGGCACTCATCACGACTATCAAGAATAAAGTCTTTATCGCCGTCACCTTCACAGCCTTTAGCATCAACCGATGCACCTTCAGCCGTTTCAGGACAAGCATCTTTGCTGTTTACAACAAAGTCTTTGTCATCATCTAGTTCACAACCACGTGCATCAACTTCAGCATCAGCCGCTGTTGTTGGGCAAGCATCTGCTGCGTTAACGACGCCATCTGAATCATCGTCTAGCTGGCAACCTAGTGGGCTGACAACAGCACCTTCAGGAGAAGCAGGGCACTGGTCCTTACTGTCTTTAACGCCGTCATTGTCTGTATCAACTTCACAACCCATTACATTAACAACGATGCCTTCTGCAGTGGCAGGACACTTGTCTTGGCTGTCTACAACTTTGTCGCCATCTGTATCAATCTCACAGCCATCAGCAGTAATTTTGGCACCAAGAGCCGTTTCAGGGCATTGATCTTTGCTGTCCATTACGCTGTCAGAGTCAGCATCAAGCTCACAACCAATCGCGTTAACGATCATGCCAAGTGCAGTATCTGGGCATTGGTCCGCGCCATCTAATACGCCGTCTTTATCAGCATCTGTCTGGCAGCCTAATGCATTTACTGCTAAGCCAGCTGGAGTAACAGGGCAACGATCCATACGATCTGCAACGCCGTCTTTGTCAGTATCAATCTCACAACCTAGTGGATCTACTGCTGCACCATAAACAGTGGCAGGGCAGTTATCGTTACTATCAACAACACTGTCGAAGTCGCTATCCACTTCACAGCCATTAGCTGAGACTTTTGTGCCGCTCGCTGTCGATGGACATCTATCGAACATTTCGATAACGCCATCACCGTCTGTGTCAAGGTCGCAACCTTGGCGATCAACAATAATACCTGGAGCTGTATCTGGACAACGATCTGATGGGTTTACAACACCATCAACGTCCGTATCTGCCGTTGCGGCTGCTAATGCAAGCTGTAGTTTTTCATTTGCCGCAATCAGTTGAGAGTTATCAGCAGGTTTGATTTGTGCAAACTGCTGGGCAATTCCACCATTAAAGCTATTTAGCTTATCTTCTATACCTTGGTTTTGGCTAGAAAGGCGATCGCCTAGTTCTGAAATTAGTTCTGCATTGTCAGCAGGTTTGATCTGAGCAAACTGCTGGGCCATTCCGCCGTTTAAATTATTAAGCTTATCTTCTAAGCCTTTAGTTTGAGCGGACAGGCGATCTGCTAATTTATTAGCAAGTGTGTCTAGGTCAGCAAGTTGCTTTTCTAACTCAGCAATTCTTTCTTTATCAGCAGCAGAAGTTTGAGCGCACTGAGCTTTTAGCTCATCTAACTGCGCATTTAGAGCATTGACTTGCTCCATGTCCACTTCAGGTTCTGGTAAAGGGATATCTACTATATAAAAAGGAGCCGGTGGCATACTCATTAGAGTAGCGGGGTCAAAACTTGGCAGGCTTCCTGGAGGAATGTGCGAAAGCTCTTCTGGAACGACAGGGAGATCCGGAGAATAGAAATGCCCATCTTTACCCATCATAGGGTGGCACTTGCCATTCATAAATGAAGGTACCGGAATAACCATGGTCGGTATTTCCGGCGAAGAATGTGTAAGTTCGGTAGCTTGTGTAATCAGGTCGGCTTCCGTTGTATTTACCTGGTCGGCAAATGCAGGGAGCCCTGTATACATCAGTAAGCTAGCGAAGATCAGAGGTCGTATGGTGCTGCGCATCGTTCTAATATCTCCGAGAGTTCATATATCGTTAATCCTATTGACCACCTAAGCTAAGGTCACGCCTAGCTGAGGCAATCGTAATCGTAAAGCCTGCGATTACGTCAAGGAAAGCCATAATGGTTAAAATGAGAAAAACTGAGTTTCCAGCCCACTCAAATATTAACCATGATACAAGGAAACCAACTAGCACAAAAGTGGATAAAGTATGATCAACGATCGATACACGTGATGTGCGAGTAGATTTAAATAGTTCTACATATAGGGTAATCAAACCTAGCAAAATAACTACGACGCCAACTGTCGGTGACCATAGTTGCCCTGAAGGTAGGTAGACTGAGAAAAGTTGAAGGTTCAATTGCTGTGGGAATATACCCGCCAGATATAGAGCATAGTAGCCGCCCCAAAAGAAACCGAAGAGTGGGAAAAAGTTTAAAATTGCCATTTATTGTTAGTCCATGTTGCCACTAGATGATTCATCACTAGCCCCGCCCCCAATACATTAAACGATCTTCAGTATATCCCAATCTTGCTTTGAGCGGCAGTGCTAGACTGAATAAAATCCTTCCACAACTAACATCTCTAAAATAGGCGGCAGCTTAAAATAGAAGAGTGGTCTAAATTGTAGCTAACTGCTGACCAGAGGGAATTTTCATCAATTCATATCCCTTCATACTTAACCCATGATTTATTGAGTTGTGAAAGCGAACTATTTATCAAGGCTTTCCGAATGACTTTTGAAAGTTGAATAAATAACAACATGGTTAGTATAAGAGAGAAAATTATGAAATCTAAAAATATAAATAGCTACAAATGGGCCTACTTACCAGTAGTATTTACTTCAGCGGCAGTATTATTTACACCAGTGATGGCAGGTCAGTATGAGACTGAAAATGCACATCAAGTTGGCAACATCAACCAACAGTTTGTAGGTGGCCGAACTCAGGTGGGTGTAAGCGTGACTGATGATGGCTCTGCAAGTGCTGATGTTAATCACATCTTTTCTGAAACCGAAGATAGCTCAACGAGCGGTGGATTGTGGGCCGGCTTTGACCTAGATGGCGAGGATAAAGGAATAGATTCTGGTGGTGTACAAATCAATCACAATTGGGTTTCACGTGATGCTCAAGGAAGAGCTTCTCATGTTAATAAGGTCTTTGGAGCTTATGACCAAGGTTCAAACGATGACGCTAAAGTAACAGTCGGTTACGGGCAAGAGCGTGAAGACTTATTTTGGGAAGGACATGTAAGTAAGGGTCTTTCTGATAAAAGACTTGTTAAGGCTGCAACCAGTACTTCTAAAGCGGTTTATGAAAAAGCGTTTGATTATGGTGTGGGTGCGAGTGTCGGTACTTTCTTGTCAGGAAGCAACACACGTGTCCGTGGTGGCCTTGATTATCAATGGGGTGAAGAATCTGGAATCGGCGAAGACGATGCACAGCTCATTACTGTTTCTGCTGGTGTTGAGCAGTTCTTTAAAGGAACACCACATAGTGTGGGTCTTGATGTTGCAGCCTCAAAAAGACAGGGTGGTTATGAATTTGCAGGCTCAGATGAAGTGTCAACGAGTGCTAACTTGAGCTATCGCTACGACTTTGGTGGAGATAATATCTACCAGCCTGATCAGCGTTACAGGAGAGTGCGTGTAGAAGTTCCAGGTAAAGGCCGAGCGGCTACCTATGCGAAAAAGCCGGTCTATACAAAGAAGCCGATTTATAAAACGCAACCTATTTACAAGAACCAGCCGATTTATAAGAAGCAACCAATTTATGTCAATAAAACAGTTCGTGTGCCTGTAGCAGGGCATATGGCAAAGAGCACTGTTGAGTTAGAAGGTCAGACATTCTTTAAGTATGGCAGCGCCGTGCTGATTCCATCGGCAAAGCAACGTTTACGTCAGATTTCTAATGAGATCCGCAAACATGGTTATAAAGGTAATATTCGCATTACTGGCCATACTTGTGGATTACCTGATCCACGCAAAGATCAGGCACTATCTCAGCAGCGTGCTAATGCAGTTAAGCACTTTATGATCTCGCAAGGTTTCAATCCAGATCATCTTGATGCACGTGGCCTTGGCGGCACAAAACCTAAGTTTTCTAAAGCTAATGAAGACTTTAAAAACCGTCGTGTAGATATTGAGTATGTAACTGAGCGTCAACAGAAAGTAGGTGGTGGTTTCCGAAATGAAACTAAGAAAGTTCAGAACGGCTTCAAAAATATAATTGCAGGATACAAGCGCGTTCAAGTTGGTACAAAGAATGTTGAGGTCGGTGTGCGTAATGTTCAGACTGGAACAACAGACATTCAAGTATCGCAAGGTGTTCCTGGTGCTCCACGTGTAATTTGGAGAACAGAACCGGTTAATACAGCTCCAGCTTGGGTTACTCGTGCATTGCGTAGCAATTTATCGCACAACCGTACGGTCGACACTTACATGACAACAGCTGGTTCTGGCAGTGTCACTACGGGTGGCGGAAATATGGGCCCAATGGCGATCAATGATACAACCACCATTGAGCTTAACCAAACGGTCGATATTCATGTGCTGAACAATGACAGCGACGCTGATGGTGATAATCTAACGATTACCAATGTATCCGGTGGTTCTGCAGGTGGAAACATCAGTATTGTTAATAACCAGATTCGCTATACGCCAGCACAGGACTTTGTTGGGGTAGAAACGTTTACTTACACTATAACGGATGGTTCACAAAGCGCGACTGCTACTGTTACCGTCACAGTGAAAGGCGGAGGGGCTGTACCAACAGGAACTTGTCCATCTACTTGTACTGTTGCCAACATGGATGACGCGCTAATTGAAAAAGGTAGTATAGCTACGATTGATGTCTTAGCGAATGACACAGGTACGGGCCTTAAGATTATAGAAGTTTCACAAGGCCAGAACGGAAGTGTAAAGATCTCAGGAAATAAGGTAACTTATACGCCTAAAGCTAATTTCGTAGGCAATGATGTGTTTTGGTATGCGATCAAAGATGCTTCAGGAACTTACAAGACTAGCAACAAGGTTATGGTTTATGTTGATGATATGAAGTAATTAATTCATTAGCTAGACTATTGGCCAAGGAAGGTCATCTAAGCCGCGAATTCGTTCGCGGCTTTTTTTGTACCTGAAAAACAGTATCAGCTTTGTTAAGACCGGCTGTTGATATTGGCATGAATTAAATAGTTAATTACCTTATGCTTAAACAATAATTACACTTAATTTGAGGGTTTTCATGAGACTAGTTAGACAAGCCATAAATAATGATTCTTCACTTATCAATAGCCCTGCATGGCAGGCGCTAAAAAAACATCATGCAGCAACAGAATCATTGCATATGCTTGATTTGTTTGAATCAGATGCTGACCGTTTCACGGAATACTCAATGACTCACGAACAGTTGTTGTTAGACTTCTCAAAGAACCGCATGACAAGTGAGACGTTGCCTCTACTTATTGATTTGGCTAAGCAGGCTGGACTAGAGCAATGGCGTCAAAAGCTTTTTGCGGGTGAAGAAATAAATACGACTGAGGGGCGTTCAGTTCTTCATACTGCACTTCGAAATCGTAGCAATAATCCTGTGTTTGCAAATGATGTCGACGTCATGCCTTTGGTAAACGCTGAGCTTGTAAAAATGCGCGCTTTTACAGAAAAGGTTCGTTCGGGAGAGTGGAAGGGCTTCACGGGCAAGAAAATCACCGATATTGTGAACATTGGCATCGGTGGTTCTGACCTAGGCCCCAATATGGTGTGTACAGCGTTGCAGCCATATTCTCAAAAAGGTTTAAATGTTCACTTCGTTTCAAATGTTGATGCGATGCAGATAACTCAAACGCTTTCGAAGATTGATGTAGAAACGACTTTATTTATCATTGCCTCTAAAACTTTCACTACTCAAGAAACATTGACTAATGCCAACAGTGCCCGCGCTTGGTTTTTAAAGCAGCAAGATACCGCCGAAAGTGATATTGCTAAGCACTTTGTCGCGGCTTCAACTAATGCTGATGCCGTGGCTGCTTTTGGTATTGATACTGCCAATATGTTTGAGTTTTGGGATTGGGTCGGTGGTCGTTATTCGCTTTGGTCTGCTGTTGGTTTATCCATCATGCTTTATATCGGAATGGATAATTATGAAGACTTGTTGGCAGGTGCTCATAGTATGGATCAGCATTTTGCCAGCCAGCCGCTTGAATCAAATATGCCGGTAATTCTTGCTTTAATCGGTATTTGGTATGCTAATTTTTATGGTGCTGAGTCACAAGCAATATTGCCTTATGATCATAATCTTGGTTTGCTTCCTGCTTATCTTGAGCAGGCCGATATGGAAAGCAACGGTAAGTCAGTCCGACGTGATGGTAACGCGGTAAATTATTCGACGGGACCAATCGTTTGGGGTGCTGAAGGTATCAATGGGCAACATGCTTTCTACCAATTATTACACCAAGGTACGCGCATTATTCCCGCTGATTTCATTGCATCGGTACAGTCTCAAGCAGATGACCAACACCATACCGATATTTTGGCATCAAACTTTCTGGCTCAAACAGAAGCGCTGATGCGCGGTAGGACGTTAGAGGGAACACAGCAAGCTCTGGCTAATGCTGGTGTTTCTGAAGAAGAAGCTGAAATGCGATTGCCGCATATGTACTTTGAAGGCAATCAGCCAACCAACTCCATTGTCATGGATAAGCTAACGCCTTATAACTTAGGTAGCATCGTTGCCATGTACGAGCATAAGATCTTTGTTCAAGGGGTTATTTGGAACGTCAATTCTTATGATCAATGGGGCGTTGAATTGGGTAAGCAACTAGCCAAGAATGTACTTCAAGAAATAGAAACAGGGCTTGATAAGTTTGAGCACGACAGCTCAACAACAGGTCTGCTCAATTGGTTCCGAGCTAAGCGCTAGATACCAATCTCAGTCATAGACTAGACAGCAGCCTTTCCTAATAAGGGGTGGGTTGCTGAAGAAAGGGAAAGTCAGGCGGCAGCAAGCGGCTTCCAATAAGCTGATAGGTTTCTGCAGACATTATCGTGTCGGTGAAGTTTTTGGCGCTGGGGGATATATAAAATAGCCCGATACTTAACACGATAATCAAACTGCTCGAGTAGGCATAGCGTGTATCAACGATCTTTAGCGCCGTGCCAAATGATCGTTTAATACGGCGATTCATGAAGTCCACGCTGTAAAGCTCGTCCAATAATAGATGGATGATAAACCCAATAAAGACAACAAAACCGATTAGCCAAGAAGTGAAATCGTTTTTGCCATAGACGTGATAACAAATCACCGTTGTTAGTATCATTGACAGTACGGCGGCAGCGACAGAATGGATAGCGCCTCGATGTTTGGTGTAAACATTGAAAACTCTCCAAAGTCCATAGCGTATTCCACAGTAGATAACGATCCCAACCGCCCACAGTTCAGTGACAGACAAAGCGTTCTCTGCCGAAAGCACCCACAAAAAAGCAAAAATCATTCCCAGTATGGAAAATATGATTCGGCTGGGGTGAGAATAGTGCAGGTCAATATCAGGCAGTATCCCACCGATTGTTCCCATCAATATTAGCAACATTGCATCTTGAGAGTTAACAAAGCCGACTTGCAAGCAAAGCGTGCTGATTAAACCTGATGCAACCGCAGCAACGCTCAGGTGAGTATTAAAATTAGCCATTATTGCGTTTGAACTCTTCCCTTAATCTCTTTGCATCCAGCTTAGCGGCGCGTTGTTTCTGCTTGCGTTCTTTACGGCTCATGCCCCAAGTGAACAGGGTCGGTATTGTGAATAAGGTTAGGAAAGCTGAAAACCC
>CALHTA010000307.1 GCA_938038645.1 uncultured Thiotrichaceae bacterium | reverse complement strand
TGTACGTACTGATTAGTCAGCGACGGTAAAACGGCCCGAAATGCCAGTGGCATACGGATATGCCAGAAGATCTGAAAGTTAGATAAACCATTCACATAAGCGGCTTCAATTTGCCCTTTGGGAACCGCCATCAAGCCAGCGCGAATCACTTCACCGATATACGCACCACCGTATAATGCTATCGCGATAACCGGCGCAGCAAACTCCGGCGGCATACGCATCCCACCTCTAAAGTTGAGCCCTTTTAACGCAGGTAAATCAACAAGCGTTGTTTCCGGTATTCGAGCAAAATAGCCAACTGCCAAGATAACGATTAACAAGACCAGCCAGCCGATTTTTTTTAGTCGGTGGTAAGCGTATGACGCATCCATTTTGTTGCGTAACCAACTCAGTGTCATTAGCCAGGCAATGAACATGACGACCATCAATGCAAATGACCACAGCGGGATATTTAAAACGGGGAAGTATAGACCGCGGCCACTGATAAAAATGGAGTCTGCAATATTGATTGCTGAACGCGGGCGCGGTAAATGGGTGACGATCGCATACCAAAATATGGCTTGAAGTATTAATGGGATGTTACGAAATGTTTCAACATAAATCGTTCCCAGAAAAGAGAACAGATAGTTTTTTGACGTTCGAACTAAACCGACAATAATACCCAGCACAGTGGCCAGTGATATACCAACAAAACCGAGTAACAGCGTATTTAGAATACCAATAAGCATGACACGACTGTAGGTGTCGCTAATTTCATAGGGGAGTACTGAAAAAGAAAAGTCCCAGCCGGTTGAGCGATCAAGAAAGCCAAAACCTGTCGTCAAACCTTGCGCATCTAACGACGCTTTAGTGTTCATCGCCATTGCGATAAGCAGCGCGGCAACAATTGACAGTGCGGCGGCTTGGAAAAAGATTCCCCTAAACTTTTGGTTTCTTAGGATATTGCCCATGTTTAACCCAAAATAGCGATCAGCCAAACAGCTATGCCAAGATAGCAGTGGCTAATTTAAAAGGCTTTTCACCGCAATGAAAAGCCTTGATACGTTAGGAGCCTGATTAAAACAGGCTCCTAAAAGCACTTTTTTCTAACTAAACGTTTTAGTCTAGGATCGGCGCCACATTCACACCGCCTTCACTCCAAAGCGCATTCGGGCCACGCTCAAGCTTGTACACGGAGTCTTTACCCATGTTACGCGCAAAGATTTCTGCTGAATTACCAACGGCTTTGATCACGTTGTAAGCCCAGTCATCAGACAAGCCAAGACGCTCACCAATGCCTTTATCAACACCTAACAACTTAGCAACCGTTGTGTCGCCTGGGTTCTTCTTATGCTCATCAACGTTAGCAGAAGTGATACCTTTTTCTTCAGCAATCCACGTTGCAAAGAACATCCAGTTGACGATATCAACCCAGTTGTCATCACCCTGTCTCATCGCTGCAGACTCAGGCTCCATCGCCATTGGTGGATCCATAATGACGTGCATGCTTGGATCTTTAGCACTTTGACGGGTTACCGCAAGGTTTGGTCCCCAACCGACAAAGCTGTCACAGCGACCTGCAAAGTAAGCAGCGCGAGTTTCTTCACTCTTTTCAAAAGTGATCATCTCAACTTTGATGCCTCTACTTTTAAAGAAGTTAGCCGCCAAACGCTCGGTAGAAGTACCTGCGTTTGCACACATTGAGCCGCCTTCTAGATCTTCTGGTTTATTGCCTATCTCTTTAGGCATCATAACCATTGTTCCACCATAGAAATAAGGCATAGAGAACTGAATACCTAACTCGGTATCACGTCCCATTGTCCAACCGGTTGCTTTGATAACAACGTCAAGGTCGCCAGACTGTAGCGATGGGAAACGCTGCGCCCAACTGACTGGAACCATTTTTAAGTTTTCGTCCGACCCAAAAATAGCGGTCGATAATGCACGGCAGTAGTCAACGTCATAACCACTCCATTTGTTATCGTCAGTTACCATGGTAAATGGAGGGTAGCTACCGTTGTGGCCTGAACATAATAAGCTGCCACGCTCTTTAACAGTTTTAAGTGTGTCGCCCGCTGCCGCGTAAGCAGGGGTTGCAAGAAATGCAGATGCCGCAACGAGACCCGATACGCCAGTGATTAACGTCTTAGTTAAGCTTGATTTCATCCTTTTCTCCTCGGTGTGTGTGGCATGACAGCATTTCGCTGCTACCACTGTATACAGAATACATTAGAGCTATTTATAGCATAAATATCAAAGCGAGAGATCTAAAAGGCCTAAGAAATACAACCCTGAGTTTGCTCAATAACCATTTGTGCTAATATAGGAAACTAATGTTTTTTATATTAGCACAAATAAAATATGGAACAAGCTAACACCATTTCACTCTGGGACAAATCCGCAACTGAAGCCACCATTTCATCGCCCCTGCACGGTGATATTGATACCGATGTTGCCATAGTGGGCGGCGGATTTACCGGACTGTCCACCGCACTACACCTAGCTCAAAAAGATATTTCTTGCCATGTGTTCGAAGCAAAAAAAATTGGCTTTGGCGGCTCTGGTCGCAACGTTGGCTTAGTGAATGCGGGACTATGGTTACCACCGCAGGACATCCGTAAACAGCTAGGTGATCAATATGGCAGTGAGTTTGTTCGCATACTCGGTGACGCACCGTCTTATGTTATGTCGCTAGTTGACCAATATCAGATTGAATGCGAATCAACCCGAACCGGTACTATTCATGCCGCGCACTCCCCTGCTGGATTCAAAGATCTGGCTCGACGTGCTGAAGAATGGCATCGATTAGGCGCCCCTGTCGACTTACTGGATAGAGACCGAGCAGCTGAAAAGATCGGCAGTACAGCATTTTATGGAGGGCTGCATGACACCCGTGCAGGGACTATAAACCCAATGGGCTATGTTCGAGGATTAGCCAGAGCAGCCCTAAGTGAGGGAGCAAAGCTGTCAACCGAGGTAAAAATAACCAAACTAAACAAGGTCGGTGACAAGTGGACACTAAGCACTGAAAATGGCCAGACAATTACTGCAAACTCAGTCATTCTAGGTACGAATGCCTACTCAGATGACCTATGGCCTAATCTCAATAAAACTTTTACCCAGATTCATTACTTTCAGCTTGCGACAACGCCGCTAGGGGATGCTGCTAAAGCGATCCTACCCGAAAGGCAAGGTTTATGGGACACTGGAAAAATCATGTTCTCGGTGCGACGAGATGCCTTTGGACGAATTGTTATTGGCAGCATGGGCCGTATTGTTGGCGGTCAAAAAGGCTTGTCGGTGTTTTGGGCAAAACGCAATATTAAACGCCTGTTTCCTCAGTTGGGCACCGTTGATATTGAAAAGGCATGGTATGGCCAGATAGCCATGACGCCAGATCATCTTCCACGTATTTATCGCTTAGTAGAAGGTCTGTATACGCCAATTGGTTATAACGGGCGAGGCATTACGCCAGGAACGATCTTTGGTAAGGCGATGGCCGAACTGTTGGCGGGCGGTAAAGAGGATGAATTGCCATTGCCAATAACTGATCTAGCGACCGTTGGATCAGCACCCGTCATGTCTCGATTGTATGAAGCGGCCTTCATTGCGCATCAGGTGTATAAAAGCCTTTAACGACGCTTAAGCCGCTCTTTGTAATCCAAGATGCGTTGCTTTAATCCTGGCACACCCGCAGTAGCAACAACCGCGGCCATGTCTTCCACTCGAGTATCGACAG
>CALHTA010000306.1 GCA_938038645.1 uncultured Thiotrichaceae bacterium | reverse complement strand
TCGAGTTGTCTGATGCATGCCGGATGGCATTTGAGAGTAAATTATTCATGGCTCGTTGGAACATTGACTCATCACAGAAAAACTCACCCTGTCCCTCCAGCTCAATACTGACGCCATTTTCTTCACCGGCAATCTCATGATACTCAACGAGTCTTGAGATTTGCTCAGTTAAATTTAGCTGTTTGTTGTTTTGATAAAGTAGTGAATTTTCAGATTTTGCTAAGTACAAGGTGTCATTGATAGTTTTACTAATGCGCTCTAACTCTTCTAAGTTTGACCCCAGCGTATCTTGATACTCTTCCAGCTCTCTATTGTTTGATAATATGACCTCGGTTTGAGTCGTCATATTACTCAAAGGCGTTCTCAACTCATGGGCAATATCCGATGAAAAATCACTGAGACGCTGAAAGCCGTGATCTAGCCGATCGAGCATGGCATTTTGAACATTGCCTAGCGCTTCTAATTCTGCCGGTAGCTCTTTTGTTGGTATACGAATATCTAGCCTTCCGGGACTGACCTTAGCAAGATAATACTCAAACTTCTTGAGCGGGCGTAACCCACGATTAACAATGAAGATACTATACAAGCCGGTTAGGAGGAGTGCTGCCAGAATAGACCAAAATATGACTAGATTAATCACTTTGAAAAAATCTATGTGGTGATTGATATTGATTCCCACCACAAGTGTTTTATCAATATCCCAAGCGAATGAAAATGCAAGATACCGGTTGTTTCCTTGTTGCCACTCCCACGAGTGTTTAGTGTCTTGGGTGTTTAACAAAAAGCTCACAGCTTCTTTTGGGAGAATTACTTTGGCGTTTTTATCACCGAGAGTATCCCCCTCAATCACCCAAGCCTCTAAAGCACTAAGTTCAAAACTTTTCACAACTTCTTCGTTAAAATCAACCTCAGGATAAGACCGTTTAATCGCTAAGAATTTTTCAGTGATATGTTGATAGTCCTGATCATAAAAATGGGTTTGAACCGTGTATTGAATGATCGCACCGACAATAACGTGTAGCACGATAGAAGTGCCAATAAACATCAGAATCAAATGCTTGCGCATCGAAGATTTGCGGTCGAATATCATGAGGTAACTGCTTCAAGCCGATAGCCCATGCCTCTTACAGTGTGAATCAGTGCTTGATCATAGGGCTTATCTACCTTGCTACGAAGCCTTTTGACCGCCACATCAATGACGTTTGTATCACTATCAAAATTCATATCCCACACGAGCGATGCAATGGTGGATCGAGACAGCACTTGACCCGCTTTACGCATAAACAACTCAAGCAATAAAAACTCTTTAGCCGTTAAAGCAATTAACTTGCCCTGTCGGCTTGCGGTGCGTTTTAACAGATTTAGTTCAAGATCTGCAATTTTCAGCGTATTCAATTCAGCATCGGGAGTATCCTTACTCGTTTGCTGTCGCAATGCATTTTGAACTCTCGCGACTAATTCAGCAAAGGCGAACGGCTTGACTAAGTAATCATTAGCTCCTAGCTCGAAACCTTTTACTCGATCATCAACCTGATCTTTAGCGGTTAGCATGAGGACGGGGGTCAGGATATTGCTACTGCGCAATGTTTGAAGCACCTGCCAACCATTTAATTTTGGTAACATAATATCCAGTACGATCAGGTCATAGTCTTGGCTGGTTGCCTGGTACAAACCATCAACACCATCATGACTCAGATCAACTGTGTATCCCGACTCGGTCAGGCCTTTTTGTAAGTACTGACCGGTTTTAATTTCATCTTCAATCACGAGTAACTTCATAGGGCGTATTTCCTTTTAACTATGAATTAGTCAAAAAATTAACTAACCCGTATCCAAGTTTTCATGCCTGCGGCCTGATGTTCCAGCATATGACAATGAAATAACCAGTCTCCAGGGTTATCGGCCATAAAGGCAATATCCATGCTTTGACCACGATTCAGTAAAATCGTATCCCTTAAGGGCCCTTGTTTGCCATCTTCATGAATCTGCTTGAAATGATGTCCGTGCAGGTGCATAGCATGTGGCCAGCCGGTATCGTTAATCATGCGGATGCGCACCGTCTCATTCCTCTTAACCTCTAGAAGTGGCTTGTCGGGCATCCCAGCAACACCATTAAACGACCAAATCATGCCCTCCTTAACAAGCTCCCGCGTCGTCAGCTCTTTGCCCTTATAAATCGCCGAACGCATCCTGCCCATTGCCCCACCTTCCATCCGCAATTCTGTAATGGGGGCTTTATCCAAGTTGGTAATTTCTGGCACAGCATTAGCGGGCAAAGGTTCTGGCTGAGCCAGCGTTTTCATGCGCTGCTCACCGTTAACGAGAAACTTAAAAATAGGGATGTTCTTATCTCGGCTTTTTAAATTCAATTGGGCTGTTGAGCCAAGTTTTTCTAGAACATCGACAATTAAATCAACCCGCTGCGCAGGGGCTAAGGTGATACTTCCCATTAAAGGCTGTACTTGCTCCAATGGCTGGCCATCCAGTGCGACCAACCAAGCACTTAAACCCTCCAATGACAGTGTGAATATCTGCGCATTTGCCACATTAATTAAGCGTAAGCGCAGGCGTTCAAATTGTTTCACTTCAAGCGAGGCCTTATCCATGCCAATGCCATTTACGGTCAGCCAATTTCCTTGTCTTCCGCCGTGAGAAAGATCCATCATTGCGCCGAAGTTTGGGTTAATTTGAGCATCA
>CALHTA010000305.1 GCA_938038645.1 uncultured Thiotrichaceae bacterium | reverse complement strand
TTTTTATTGTCATGCATGTTGTGCCGATCATCCATGTCAGTGTTTTGGCTTGTCTTCTGATTGTTGGTCAAAAACCAGCTTGGCAAATAGCTTTGCGCGCGATTCCAGATTTTCACTCAACATCTCCTTAAAAGTCAGGGCAGCCGGTGCGGCGCGTAGTTGTCCACGTTGTTCAAGGGTTCTACTCACAGATTTACCCAAAGCATCAAATATCATTCCATAGGCCACCGCATGGACGAGCCCACCTGCAACGGTACCGATTCCTGGGAATGCTTTTAAACCGTTGCCCGCGACCGCTAAGACTAAGGGAATGCTTTTCTTCATTTGATCTTGGCTAAAGTCTAGAAACTTGTCGATATCTAACTGCTTAACGGGTGAGTCATAGAGTTCACAAAGGTCTTTGACCATACGCGTGCCTAGGTAACCTTGAATCACTATGTCAGCGCCCGGGCTAACTGAGGCCATTGCGCCTAATACGGCTTTTCGTGTGCTGCTCTTTACAATCGCTTCAGCTTTTTCCCTTCTGAAGCCTATCTTCTCGGAATCTAATTTTTGCTTGACCAGTACAAACACCGAAGCATCACGAAGGGTTTCTAACAGATCACTTTCTTCATCAATCTCAGATTGCAACGCTTCTGCTAGTTCATTGACGTCCGCCTTACGGGTTCTGATTAGCGCCGTCTCGTTGCCGTCTTTATCGATACGAATCACTTCTTCTCTGCCGCCAGACTGCACAAATACCAAGCGCGATTTGGTGTGGCTGATCTCGGTCATTCTTTCTTCAAAACGCTGCTTGAGCAACTGCCGTTCTTCTTCGTTATAACGGTCACTTTTGTTTAACACGACGATGAGGGGTTTGCCAAAACTCAGCAATTCCTGAATGTCTTCAAACTGTGTGCGGGATAAGTCAGAGTCGGTCACGTAGACAACGATTTGCGCTCTGATGGCCTCATCATTCGCCATTTCATCTAATGTGCCGCTGGCTTCATTTCTACCCGGTAAATCAGTCAGTACGAGCTTGTCGTTTGAGCTAGTAGCCCACGTGTAACGCGAGATCTCTTGTGTTGAGCCGCCTTTCACGTTGATGTCGATATCAGCGTCGGGTAACAGGCTTTTAATAATTGAGCTTTTACCTGTGCTAACGTTGCCAAATAAGGCGACATAGATGGTGCCACTTTCTTTACGTTCTTGAAGCCGTTCAAGCTCGCGCCGTAACTCGTCGGTGTCCATCCCCACTTTTTCAGCGTGTGCTATTTCTTCGAGGACGCTTTCCTCTGTAACTTCCCCGTTCTCACCCAGCGAAGTGTGAGAAACCGGTTTGAGTAATTTATAAATAAGCCAAACAGCACCGAGTACAAAGGCGGCGATTAGTGCTAGATAAGTATAAAACAGCGGCTCGGGTAGTGCTTGCAGTCGTTCCCAAATATCGAGCACGCTGCGAGTCGCAAAAAAGATAAAGAGTAAAAGCAGTATGGCCGAGATGGCAACAAGCCCCGCCATCAGGCGTCTAAATGTAGTTCCGGCTGGTTTCATTAGGTTTTATTGTTAAGTTATCGTCGTTGTGATGAGTTTAACACGAGCCACAAAATCCGCCTCAATATTCTAATATTTCTCTATTTTTCTAAGCAAGTGACCGACTGTCGCGATAAATTATCAATTCATCATAGCCAGCTAAGGATAAACGGTTGAAGTTCGTTAATTTAAGGACGTGGCGTATGCACAAGCAGATCACGTTTAAGGTAAAAAGGATTTTACGAAGCGCGTTTTGAAAAGGTATATAAATTGCTTCTATTAGCCCCCGAAGCGTTCATTTATCTAAAACCGTTTTAACGTTGTTTGTACTGCGTCCATAGGTAGCTTTTGCTCTGTAGCTCGACCAGGCCCACTTGCATAAACTTGGTTTAAACAGCGCTAACCGTGCCCCGAGGTTGGAAGACTTAGTATGAAAATACTATCCGCGATGAAAGTCAACCAGCACACCACTCCATGGAATCGGTTACTTACTTGGTGAGGCTCGATTTAGCAATACTAAAAATAATCTTTAATATATTGTTAGGTTGAGTCTCATTAAGTTCTACTGCTACAGCTTCCCGCTACTTTTGATATTGAGGTAACTGTTTATTAGCGATGGCCCCAGCTTTTCTGGAAGGACATCTACCGCGATCGCACCTTGGTTAACTAGGGCATCCATTGCTGCTTTGCGTTGTTGCAAGTAATGGTGAGTCGCGCCAGTTCTTAACGCTTCATCGATATCTTTTGGCGGTGTTTTAAGTGTGTCATCCAACGGTTTTTCTCGAAGGCTAGCCAGTAGCACTAAGTGTCTGCGTTTTAACAAACGCATCGCAGCCTGAAGTTCGGCACTGTCTTCATCGCGCACGTTGCTTAAGATAATCACTAAAGCGCGCTTTTTATGACGTATTAAAAGATCACTTGCCGCTTGCGTATAGTCAGGCGCATCCGTACCAGGTTGTAAGTCATAAGTCGTGTTGAGTATGCGCTGTATTGTGTGGTAACCCTTTTTAGGGCTCACCCAGCGACTGCTGCCACCAAATGTACTTAAGCCCACTGCATCGCCTTGGCGAAGTGCCACGTAAGAGAGCATCAATAGGGCATTAAGCGTGTGGTCAAAGTGAG
>CALHTA010000304.1 GCA_938038645.1 uncultured Thiotrichaceae bacterium | reverse complement strand
AGCGGCGTACGTTCATCCTCATCGCTTAGTATAGATTCAAGGTAATGGCCATAGCCAATGACCCATTGCCCAGGTTGAGCATGCCTTCGACAATATTCTAAAAAAGGGATTTGTTCTTCCAGTGACGCTTCAGCGGACACTTCGCAAGCACCACCCACTTCCGAAGCTGCTTCAAAAACATGATTATGATTATCAATAAAGCCAGGGTAGAGCGACGTGCCGCGTAAGTCGATTACCTCTGTATCAGGGGCTTTAACAGACTGACTGTCTTGAGAAGTACCGATGAAGCTGATCACTCCATCGGAAGTGCCAATTGTATCGGCTTGGGGATGACCATAGATGGTTGCCCCAGTGAATAATGTATCGACCTTGCTTTGTGCGACTGTCGAAGCAGGTAAAACTAACAACGCAGCTGAGCAGCTTAGGCTAAAGAGAAGCGCTAAGGTCGATTGCATTATTTAGTCACCCTTTTTAATCATAAGATTTAAAGTATTCGACATGGCAAGTGTAACCACCAGGATTCTTTACTAAGTAGTCTTGATGATAATCTTCAGCATCGTAAAACACGTCCAGTGGTTCTAATGTCGTGACAACAGGGTTAGGCCATTTACCTGATTGGTTAACAAACTCAATCATTTCTGCGGCTTCCGCTTTTTCCGCTTCATCTTGATAGAAAATCGCAGAGCGGTAGGAACTACCTGTGTCGTTACCTTGGCGGTTTACCGTAGTAGGGTTGTGAATCCGAAAGAAATATTCCAACAGCTGTCGATAGCTCATGACTTCATCGTCATACTTAATCAACATCGCTTCAGCGTGACCTTCATGACTACGGTAAGTTGGGTTTGGCGCACTGCCACCGGTATAGCCAACTTCAGTGTCTACAATGCCGTTTTGCTTTCGGAATAAATCTTCCATGCCCCAGAAACAACCGCCGGCTAAATATGCATTCTTAATCATAACTACTCCTGAAGATTTAAAGTGTGTTCACATCCGTCATATACGAAAGCTGTAAGTTATAAGATGATTAAAACTTACACTTCGGCACTATGGTAAATATTTTGCACATCGTCGAGATCATTTAGCATGTCGATAAATTTCTCGAACATAGCGATGTCTTCTTCGCCAGTAATCGGCGTTGTATTTTGTGCAACGAATTGAATTTCATCCACCTCAAACTCAACGTCAGGAAGTACTGCTAAGATTGCTTGCTTCGCTTTGCCGTACTGATCGTTGGGTGCAAACACAGAAATTTTACCGTCTTCACTTTCGATATCAGATACATCCACATCTGCTTCCATCAGTGCATCAAGGATAACTTCCTCATCATCACCGGGGAAAACGAAAATTGAGAGATGATCGAACATGTGGCTAACAGAACCTTGAGTTCCAATTTTGCTGTTAGTTTTGGTAAAGCAAACGCGCACATCACCAAAAGTACGGTTAGCATTATCAGTTAGGCACTCGATGATTGCCATCGTGTTACCAGGGCCATAGCCTTCGTAGCGAGCAGGGAAGTAGTCTTCACCGCCACCGCCTTTCGCTTTTTCGATGCCTTTTTCGATAACGTGACTGGGTACTTGATCTTTCTTAGCGCGGTCAATCAGGCTGCGTAATGCAAGGTTGCCGTCTGGGTCTGTACCACCCGCTTTAGCGCATACGTAGATTTCACGGCCATATTTGCTGTAAACCTTGGCTTTTTGATCCGAGGTTTTAGCCATGGACTCTTTACGGTTTTGATACGCTCTTCCCATTATGCACTGCTCTTTATTAATCTAATAAAGCAGGGATTCTACAGTTTAGCAAAAGTATAGGGAACTACTTACGGGCATAAAAAAACCGGTGAGTATTGCTACTGACCGGTTTTATTGAGGACTTTCGGTACTACAAATCAAGCAGCGCGACCGTTTCTTACAACATCTTCGATTTCGCCACGTGAAATACCTAGGTCAGCAAGATCTCTGTCGTTATATGACTGAAGTTCTTTAATTGCTGCTCTAATTTCGCTACTCTTGCTTTGCTTAGGAGAGTTGTTAAGCTCCATGTTGCTCTTCCAAGGCCATGACTGAATTCCTTGGCTAAGTAGTGCACGCGAAATTCCTAGATCTTCTAGAGTGCGATCACTCATTGTATTTAGTTCTGCTAGTGCCTTTCTACGGCCGCTTTTTTCGAATGCTGCTAGTACGATATCTGATAAAGTATTTAAAATTGACATTTGTTATTTCTCTTTAAAGTTAATTGGTATGTGTCAATCATAGGCTTTTTCATTTATCGGACAAGCGACAAGTTTTCAACGAATAGTTTAGTAAAAGTATCCTTTTATTATGAACCCTCGAAGAGCGTTTTAAGCTGGTTTAAATTTGCTACCTTAGCTTTTTCCTGAGTCTCGGCTAAAGGGATAGAGTACTTACCCAGCAACCGATAAATCGTCGCCAAATCCTCATCCCAGTTTTCCATTGCAGCAAGCTGTGATTCAACGACTTTCCTGTCTCCCCTAGCGATTGGGCCGGTTAACGCACGGCTTGTTCCCTGCTCAAAGATATTATCGACAGTACCCGTAACAATGGGCTCTAGGATCGCCATTGCCGCTTGCCTGTCTATGCCGGCCTGCCCAAATGCGTTAATACTGATCTCTTGAAGTGTCACTAGATAGTTCGAAGCGATCACGCTGCCTGCATGATAAAGGGTTTTATTTTGCTTAGAAATTGTAAGGAATTTAGCGCCAATGCGGGTGAAAATTGGAGTAAGTTTTTCGAGCGCAGGGCCATCGCCTTCAACGCCGCAATAGGTTCCTGCAAAGCTGGATATAGCCTGATCTACGTTAGCAAAACTTTTGATAGGGTGAATGCTGGCAATGGACGCGCCTGCATTTTTACAAGCTTTAAGCAGGTCGGATGTTTGCGCGCCGCTACAATGAAAAACTATATCGCCTGAGTTGAGTAAACCGCTATTCGCTAACTGTTGGCTGCAGCTTTCGATGTCATCGTCGCCAGAGGCAATCAGGTAAAAGCTCGATGCGCGCATCGCTGAAATGTTATCAACCGGAGTGCCTGAGCCAATGTTGGTTACCGCAGATTTTGCGCTGCTCAAAGAGCGAGTCAGCACATCTCCAATGATCAGACAACCTGATTGATGCCAAAGACTTCCGAGGGTTTTACCTAGCTGGCCGCAACCAATAAAGTTTAAGCGTTGCTGCATTGGTGTTTGACCCTCGGTGTCACGGCTTTAATCAGTGCATAGCGAGCTCTTGCGGCTTGTCGAGACA
>CALHTA010000303.1 GCA_938038645.1 uncultured Thiotrichaceae bacterium | reverse complement strand
ATTGGCAATATCCTGTGGTTGTCCAAAGCGCCCAGCAGCATGCCGTGCCAGCGCATCTTTCTGGGCAGCAGCCGGATCTTGGGATAATTCAAATGCAGCCTCTGCCATCCCGGTCATAATCCATCCCGGGCAAATCGCGTTGCAACGCACTGCAGGGCCATGATCCACCGCAATGGAACGAGTCAGGCCATGAACGAATGCCTTGGAGGCGTTGTACAGAGCCAATCCCGGATCAGCCGTGCGACCCGATATCGAACCGATATTAATAATGGAGCCGCCCGTAGTCATCGATGGAATAAATGCACGGCAGGCGAGGAATACACCTTTGGCATTCACACCCATTAGCGTATCCCAGTCATTATCTGTAGTTTCAAGGATGGTTTTTTCGATTTGTACGCCGGCATTATTGACTAAGATATCCAGCGTGGTGAATGCCTCCAGCGTACTTTGCTTTAATACCTCGACTTCATCAGGAAGGCTCATATCTGTCTGTTGCCAAAGCACATTGTCTGGGAATTCATCCGGACGCTCACCCCGGCCACAGCTTATGACTCTGGCCCCTTCTCTAACGAATGTATCGACGATTGAACGGCCGATACCTTGTCGTCCGCCGGTGACTAAAGCGGTTTTGCCTTCTAGTCGTGTGTTTGGTGCGCCATCATCATATTTGCTCATGAGACTAACTCTTTATAATTTCATCTGCTGGACTTGCGCCGACAATCCACCGTCGATCACCCATAGCTGCCCCGACGCATACCGTGCCTCATCACCCGCTAGCCAATTCACGAGATTGGCAATATCTTCTGGCTGACCGTAATTTCGCATTGGATGGACGTCGCGCACGGCTTGCTGCAATGTCTCAATATCACCTGAGCTGCCAAAAAAACTCTGTAACATCGGTGTATCAACATAGCCTGGACACACCGCATTAACCCGAATCCCTTCTGGTCCATGGTCACAGGCCATTGCTTTGGTCAACGCATGCACTGCGCCCTTGCTTGCGCAGTAAGCGGCCAGTTGCGGATCAGCAATAAACCCATCATAAGAGCCAAAGTTAATAACCGACGCACCTTCCGATTTACGCAGTAGGGGCAGGGCGTATTTTGAAGTGAGGAAAGTGCCGGTGACATTGACCGCAAACATCTTATTCCATTGTTCCAGCGAGGTGTCTTCGATGGTTTCTTCAATTTCTATACCCGCAGCGTTAACCAGAATATCCAGTTTGCCCTGCTCATCTTGTACACGCTGCATAAGGAATTTGGCGCTATCTTCCTGGGTGACGTCGTGGTTTTGATAAATGACACCGTTGGGCAAAGGGTCATGGATATGCTGATCTGTGCTATAAACAATGGCACCTTCCGCCGCGAAACGTTCACAGATGGCGCGGCCAATGCCGCCACAGCCGCCAGTTATTACCGCTACGCGGTCTTTGAGATAATCTCTAGGTGTTGCGTTCATTAATTTTCCTCCACTGCCTTGGCGTAGGCATCTAAAACCAGTCCATGAAAATGATGTACCGCATGTTCACTCAGTCCACTCTCTTCAGAGTCAACCATGTAGCGCCCTTGTCGAAATGCTGGCGTTTGCATGCCACGTTGCACGCTCTCCACCAGCCCGATATCCTCAGGCTGCAACACATCATCAATAAATTTCAGTGCTTCAATCTCGGCTTCATTGGGTTCAGCAGTTTCGAAGAAGAAATCAAATACCTCATAAGTCTCTTCTGGCCCTGCTGGGTAGAAGCGCCACACCATAAAATTACCTCGTCCCGGATAGCGCATTAGCGTCATGTTCGGCCATAGAAACCACACGGCATGATCGGTGCAGATAGCATCATCTATTGAGTAGGCATTGTTATTAGTTTGGCCAGCTTTTGCCATATGACTGGAATAGATACCGTGGGTTTTTACTTTGTAGGTGTCCATTTCGACGAGGCTCACAAAGTCCTTGTGTGCGACGGGACAGTGATAACACTCAAGAAAGTTATCAACGACCGATTTCCAGTTGGCATTGATCTTATAGGTCAAGCGATGCGCGAATGTCAGCTGGCCTAAGTCGGGTGCGTAGCTCATCACCTCTTTTGCCAGATCGCCGGATTGCTCAGCAAGTGGTGTGGCATTTGGGTCGAGGTTGATAAATACCAAGTGACAGAAGGTTTCGATTTGTACTTGGTCGAGGCAAATTTCGCTTTTATTGAAATTCTCGATTTTTTCGGAGTGACGTGCCGCTTTGAGTGAGCCATTCAGTTCATACGTCCAAGCATGATAGGGGCAGGTGATCCTGTTCAGCTTGCCCTCGCCTTTAACGAGTTCATGGCCGCGATGTTTGCAGACATTGTAAAAGGCACGTAATTTGCCAGTGGTATCACGGGTAGCAACGATGCTCTGACCTTCGATGTCAGCGGCAATATAGCTACCATCCTCGCGTAGTTTCTCTTCATGGCACAGGAACTGCCATGATCTATGGAAAATCTGCTCGCGTTCGATATCCTGAAACTTAGGGTCGATATAGCAACGAGCGTTGATCGACCATGAGCGGCTAGCGATAGGATCGTAGCCTGCCTCAATGGTTGCCAGTTCCTCAGCAGATAAAATGGTAGTCATCCTGCTTCTCCTTATTATGTATCAGCACACTGGTATCTTGCTGTCTTTAGATCTTAGCGCTGGTAAGTTCTGGACACATGATCTTTTTCGTCATATTTTTGATTTTTATGCGAATGAGAACAAAATATGACACCGGTTATTCGGATTGGTATGTTGTTGTTACCTGCGTTTAATAGTCTGGCATCACAGGCTTTTATTGATCCTTTTCGGGCGGCGAATTATCTGCGCGGTGACAACTTGTATGAGTGGGTATTCCTTTCTCCCGATGGTGGTCATGTTCGTGCCAGTAATGGTTTATTGGTGGCGGATGCATCGAAATATACTGACTGTAAAGAACCGCTTGATTTTCTAGTGGTGAATGCCAGCTGGACGCCGGAAAAATTTGAACAACGCAGCTTGAAACAGTGGGTGCGCCAGTTAGCACGACAAAACACCGCGTTAGTGGGTATTGATACTGGGGCATTTATTCTTGCTTTTTGTGGTGTGTTAAACGGTTATGAGGCCACAGTACATTATGAACATCAGGATTCTTTTAGTGAGTTGTTCCCATTGGTAAAACTGAAGCAAAGTTTGTTTACGATTGACCAACGTCGCCTGAGTTGCTGTGGTGGCGTTGCGGCAGTGGATCTGGCATTGGAGATTATTAGCCGGCAGCAAGGTATTGACCTTAGCAATGCCATTGCGCAGTACATTTTTCAGGATCGATTGCGTCATGGGGAAGAGAACCAACATTCACGATACCATGAGCCGGTAGGTTACGGGATTCCGGAGCAATTGCGTGAGGCAATTGTACTGATGGAGCGCAATCTGGAAGAAACGTTGAATATCGATGAAATCGCCGTTTATTCTCGATTGTCTCAGCGTCAGTTGGAACGGATGTTTCGCAAACATACTGGCGTTACGCCAGTGCGCTATTATATTAATCTGCGATTGAATCGAGCACGGTCTTTGTTGACTCAGACTGAGATGTCAGTCATGGAAATTGCTGGTGCCAGTGGTTTTCGCAATGTCGAACAATTTAGCCGCGCTTATAAAGCGTTATTCAAACTGGCGCCGAGTTATGACCGTTACAAAGGAAGAGTACCTTTTCAGTATCGATCATTTCCAGGTTATTTAGCTGGGAAGAATAGCGAAATATGAGTAATTGGAAGTAATCATAGAATCCGTTGATAGAAAGGTTGTAAAAAATAATAACTTTCAGGTAAATTGACTCAATGGCGATTATTGATAAAGCACATGCGCTTGAAAAAGCTATTCACAATTCTATCCCCCTCAGCCGAACGCTTGAATTTCATATCCAACACTTATCGCCCTTAGATAGTGAAAGTATTTCAATCAAAACGACGGCGCCGCTCGAACCAAACGTTAATATTCACAGCACTGCTTTTGCTGGGAGTATTTACTCCGTGGGTGTTCTGACTGCTTGGGCTTTCACAACCCATTTAATGAATGAATCACAGCTTGCTGCTGATGTTGTAATAGGTAAAGCCGAAATTGTGTATAAAAAACCGATTACCAGCTCAATAGCTTGCTCAGTTGATGTAAGTCAGATCGAAGTAGATGAGTTCCTTGAAGCCTTGAGGGAAAATCAGGTCTCCAGAATTAAGCTCAAAGTTAATATTGGCGCCAATTCTGAGGCCTCACTCAATTGCACGATGGTCACAAAATTAAAAATGTAGTTATATTGATTGATATAACTAGAGTCACACATTCAGAGGTATCGATGAACCCTTATATTGTTGTACTTAACACCTACATGAAGGCACTGGGTGATAGTGATTACGTCACTATCAAAAGCCTGTTCGCACCTGATGGCCACGTAACTTCACCCTTTTTAGGTGATATGGAGGCTTCAGCCTTTTTCGATCGGTTAGGTGAGGCTTCAAGCCTTAATGTCATCACTCCCATTGATATTTTTGTCAGTACCACTGAACAAAACCATGCCACAGCTTATTTTCAATATGACTGGACAGTTCGGGATGGCACACTGATTTCCTTTAAAGTCATGGATCTATTTACCTTCGACCCTGCCAGCAACAAGGTAAAGCATTTAGACCTGATCTATGACACGCATCCGATTCGTGAGACGGCGGGGAATAAATACGAGGGGCTAGACTAATGAACCGATGCCGACTGAATATAGTCTTTTGGACTCACACCTGTCTTCTTTTTGAACAAACGTGAAAAATACTGCGGATACTCAAAGCCCAGATGATAAGCCGTCTGAGAGACCGAGGCATTCGGCGCTAACAAAAGGTGCTTTGCTTCCTCGACCAAATACAGGTTGATCTGATCAATTGCCGTTTTACCCGTCGCCGCTTTCATACTGTCACTCAAGTGGCGATGACTAACGCGCAACTGTTCAGCGATCCACTCCACACTAGGAATACCGTTTTCCTGCTGCTGTCCGTTTTCAAAGTAGTCGTTTAACACATCTTTAAAGCGAGTCACCAAGTCCTTGTTTAACGCTGC
>CALHTA010000302.1 GCA_938038645.1 uncultured Thiotrichaceae bacterium | reverse complement strand
CTTTTCTCTGAATCTTGTAGCTCAATCTCCAAGTGCTTATTGAGGAACCATTCAGGCATGAGCATTAACTCAGTCTGCAGCAACTCCTCATCATAGTTTGGAAGCTGATTACTATTGGCAGACTGGATTTTCAGCAGTGCCTTTAATGCATCTAAATACAAACGATCAGCAGTTTCGGCATTAAGTTCTGTCAAATAGGGAACGCTGCCCAAATCATCCATCAACAGAAAGCCTTGCTCTAAGTCGCCTTGGTAAATCACGGGGGCATGAACCGAAGCGGCAAGTAAACGCTCACCGACATCAATAAAAGGCACAAGGTTTTCTTTTTCAGGAGGGGCATCCATGGCAATCCATGTTTGCTCTTGATCGTAAACTCGAAAGTAACGCCTAAAGCTGGCGTCTGCTGATGCCGACGCTAGCTTTGCATTTGGTTTGCTTTTATGGACCCAGCGAGAAAGCTGTTCCAGTCGTAAATCGCTAGGCATAATTTGCCAACCTTTTTAATATGTCGGTATATTATGCCCACGCAATTTGCATAAAAAAAGTACGTTATAATTTTATTTCTGAGAGTGCTTTACGGAACCTTTCACCGATACCAGCATGCCTTAAACCATACTCTACATTAGCAACCATGTAGCTTAATTTAGAACCACAGTCATGACTTTTACCGGTAATGTTGAAAGCATTTACTGTTTCTTGCTTCATCAGCATTGCAATAGCATCAGTCAACTGAATCTCGTCACCGGCACCAACTGGTGTGTGCTTAAGAAGATCCCATATCCTGTGGCTGAGTACATATCGTCCCACAACTGCAAGGTTAGAAGGCGCTTCGTCAACCGGCGGCTTCTCAACTACTTCAGTCATTGGGGCAGATGCTCCAGGCGCTAACTCATGGCCATTTACATCAGCAACACCGTAGCCGCTTACCAATTCCATTGGTACAGGCTCAACCATGATCTGACTTTCACCGTTCAAGTCAAACAATCGGATCATTTCTGCTAAGTTTTCAGTGGTTAAATCACTATGATAATCATCAATGATGACATCAGGTAGCACCACAACAAAGGGCTCATTACCTATCAAAGGTTCAGCACAAAGCACCGCATGGCCTAAACCTTTTGCAACCCCCTGGCGCACTTGCATGATAGTGACATCGGCTGGGCAAATTGAGCGTACCTCGTCTAATAACTGACGTTTAACCCTTTTTTCCAAGGTAGCTTCTAATTCGTAACTCGTATCAAAATGATTTTCGATAGAATTCTTACTTGAATGCGTTACTAACACTATTTCCTTGATTCCAGCGGCAATGCATTCATTAACAATGTATTGAATCATTGGCTTATCAACAATAGGAAGCATTTCTTTTGGAATAGCCTTGGTAGCTGGCAACATTCGTGTGCCTAGTCCAGCAACGGGAATTACTGCTTTACGGATTTTTTGAGGGCTCATAAGGGTCTCATTTATTTATATTTGGGGCATTTATATTATTATTATCGCCTGTTTAGAAGGCCCGATGGTTCTTAATTTCCACACAATTATTACACATCTGCGCAAAAGCCAGCAAGCTCACTCATCTCAAAGGTACTACCGTTAGTAGTAGCTTTATAGCAGTAGTTAAGTGTAAAAAAAAGCCGATTCGTTCATTAACACCCTTGGTTTACTTAAGGCCAGCCGCATACCTAATGCTTTTAATTAGTGATTTATTGATACTCGACCAAAACGCACTTTTAACACGCCATTGTTGCAATGGCTTTTTGTCTGCAGGTAGGCACGCCATTTCTAATAAAAAACTGCCTTCCCCTTTTTCCACCCCATCGGCAATTACTGGAATTACGATTGGCTTTAACCCTGTTTCTTGCGACAACTGACTTTCCAACGATACATAAGTGGCTGATGTAAAATAATCATCGCTTAATAAAACGATCAATATATCCGGCAGGTCAACTTTCTCTTCGTCAAAGAAAATATTCTCAATTTTTAAATCAATATGCTGACGCATTTTATACTGGATATCAGTAAGTTGAGAAACGATTTGATTATGACAGTTTGCTTGAAAAAATGAGCTAACGGCTATTCTGACCGGCCTCGGGAAATCCGATGACTTTGACAAGCTTTGTAACGAAGGTTGGTTTTGAAATGGGTTACTCGTCATCTGTTTCAAGCCTAAGCCAACACGTCTATTTGACTGATCTATCTCAATAATCTTACATTCTAAACTTGAACCTATCCTAAAATTCACTAAATTATTTTTTGAATTGGTAAACCAAGAAAGGTTTGAAAAGTGAAGCAGCCCATTAAAATTTTCTGCAATTTCGATAAAAAGACCAAATTCAGTGCGTGACCGTATCTCACCACAGATCAAATCACCCACCTTATAATCTTCGAACAGCTTCTTAACAGGGTTCTGCTTCATCGCTTTTAAGCTGAATGATACCTGCTGCTTGTCTTCGTCAAGGTTACTGACTTTTACCCTTAATTGATCCCCACGATTATAAGACATAACTTGCTGTTTATTTTTGGGGTGCCAACTTAGCTCGGACCAATGCAGAATCCCAGAAAGTTTATCGTTGTAAGTCACAAAATAACCAAAATCAGCAATATGACTAACAATGACATCAACTTCGCTACCGATTTCATGTTTCGAAACAAAGGCTTCCCAATAACTATTATCAAGCTGTTTAATGCTTCCAGTAAGATATGCCTTGCTTGGAACAACCCTTAACAACTTAACATCTACAAAATCCCCAACCGAAACTGCCTCTCTAGGATGATTAAACGGCTCCCAACTAACTTCACTTCTTGAAACAAGACAAGTCACTCCAGATAAATCAACCGTTACCAACTTCTCCATTACAGCGGTGACCGAGCCACTTAATACATCACCCTTATTCAAACAAGAAAGATAATCAAAGTACTGTCTTTGGACCGCCTCGATTCGCGAGACAACTAATTGTTCGCTCTCAACATCCACTTTTAAAATGCTAAATTGAATGGGCGTATTAATGTAAATATCAGGAACCACATTGTATTCGCACAAATCAAATTGATAACGTGGGGAAAAGGCAACAATATCGCCAAAACGGATCACGTAACCCTTCTGTACTTGATGATCTAGGTATCCTGTAATTAGCGCTTGATCTTCAAAGGCTGCTTCTATTTCAGCCCACGATATATCTTCAGGTCGTGATTCTTTGGCCAATACTTTTTTATTAACAATTGTTTGGATCATGTTAACAACAGGCGTTAGAAACATAGAGCTGGGCCGCAAGAAATAAGTTGATTCGTTTTTTCAAAGAAGAACTAAATGAAATTTGGTCTTGTATCGTTATCATAGCATCAAAATGAACATAAATTAAACACAGTGATTAATTCTTTTACATACTCATGTATAAAGTTACTGACTTCTACTTAAGCGCTTTCAAAAAGCCGTTCCTCCCTATAACTAACTGTAAACCACAACCCATTATCAGTAGGAGCGCTGACCATGCCATTACGTTAGTTTCCAATATATTAAAGTAGGCAATTCCTAGTACTAGATTCAGTCCTAAAAGCATGGCGACCCATAACAAGAACTCGTTAAATTGCTTTCTAATAACAATAAAAACAATCGAAAATATAATGGGTAATAAAAAGATAACACCGTAAAAAGCGCTAAAAAGCGATGCATTTTCTAATGGAAAATTATTTGATCTAGGCGTAAAAATTAACACCATACCCACAAGCCAAGTACTTGCAATAAATACGGCAGCTACGCGACTCATAATGGGAATTACTGGGCCCGCGTCATCACTCAAAAGCATCAAGCGATGAAACCCTACGCCGGCAAGAATCGCTAATAAATGCCCCCAATAAAGCTTTAAACCATCTAAGGCTAACAATATAAAAAGCGCCGCAAGTATCAGGCAAAGCAGCGTTAAGAAATCCCCAATCGCTATCTGCTCACTCTTCATTATTCGGTCTAAAAATAATGAGCCTACCGCAGCGATACTAAATAAGGACAGGACCACCACAGGTGAATCACCTAGCAACGAGTAATGAAGTAAGGCGTTAGCAATCCCCCCGACTAATCCAAAAATTAACAGCTCAAGCGTCTTAGTTCGCCATAACTTAACTTGAAACGCCATAACTGGAGCGGTCAGAAGCGATGCTGCAGAAAAAGCGAAAAAAAGTAATTGAGAGCTCTCAACTTGCATACCCTCAAGCTTGCCCAATGGATACCAGCAAATTCCTAAGCCTGCGGACAGGCATATCGAAATGATCACTTTTAATTTACTAGTCATTTTGGGTGCGGGAGTATTGGGGATTTAAATAAAACATCGTTAAAAAGGTATTCTTAACGCCTATTTTTTATACACCAATGATGACTTAAATTTAGCCATTTAGCAACGCTTTTTGACTCTGTCATTCCTCTAAACTTAGGGCATAAAAAAAGCCCTGATAGCAAGCTATCAAGGCTTTAACAAAACTATTTTCACTTGGTGGGCCCAGAAGGACTCGAACCTTCGACCAACGGATTATGAGTCCGCTGCTCTAACCAACTGAGCTATGGGCCCTAAGTGTTTTAGCGTGGAGTATCGTTGTCCAACTCCAAGAAGCTGCGTAGCATATCCGATCTAC
>CALHTA010000301.1 GCA_938038645.1 uncultured Thiotrichaceae bacterium | reverse complement strand
GGCTTGAACTGGGTGCTGACGATTACATGCCCAAACCTTGTAATCCCCGTGAGTTATTAGCACGAGTCAAAGCTATCTTGCGCCGTGCCAAAATCACGGAGAGTAAGTCAGCAGCGCAAACTGATTATATTGAAACGGGGGAGCTACGAATGAACACCCACAATCGCCAGGTTCAATTGCAAGGAGGAACGTTAGTGTTGACTCAAACCGAGTTCGATATACTTCAAATGCTCCTAGAATCACCCGATGAGTTGATCAGTAAACAGCATATATCTGAGGAAATACTTGGCCGTAAGCTTGGTGCTTATGATCGCAGCATCGATGTACATATCAGTAATTTACGCCGCAAAATAAGCCCGACGACTACCCTTAACATCCAAACCGTTCGAGGTAGCGGTTACCTACTCAACGTAACACGAAGCTAATGACTCGACTTTTTCTAAAAATTGCAGGCTTGCTGCTAGTAACCAACCTGTTGGTTATCCTCATTGGATACCTGATTATCCAGTGGCTGGAAAGTGAGCGTGTCATTATTTCTCCATCTGACGCGCCCCAGATACTAGCCGAGCGCGTGGTAAAATCTTGGGAGGATGGCGAGCTAGGAAAATTTTCTCATACGTTAGAGAAGCATGGCACATTTATTGCCATTGTTAATGAAGAGAGCAAAGTACTTTTTACCGCCCCACAACTCAGGCGTCGGTTAGAGCACCGAGGCATCAATAGACCGTTTCAGACAAACCCTGATAGACGTCTCAGAAAACCTAAAAACCCGAACCGAAGAAACAACGGCAGGCCTCGCAGAGGTGGTTTAGAGTTTACCCAAACTGTTGTAACGGATAATGGTGAACTGCTAAACGTTGTTATTCGTACTCGTCGAAACTTACGGAATTTAACGCCACTTCCTGCATGGCGAGAACCAGCAAAAATTGTCGCGATTGTTTTGGGGATGCTGCTAGCCAGTATGGTCATTAGTTATTTTGTGGTTAAACCCATTCGAAGCCTGCGTAAAACAGCTTTATCACTGGGTCAGCACGATTTATCCGCAAGAGTAGAGCCATCAGTCGCTGAAAGAAAAGATGCCATCGGTGAGTTAGGTCGTGACTTTAATCGAATGGCCGAACGGCTAGATGACAGCTATAAAAGTCAGCACCAACTGCTTCGCGATGTGTCACATGAGTTACGTTCGCCGCTTGCCAGAATTCAGGTTGCGAGTCTGTTAGCAGAGCAAAAGACTGGCGAAAGCAATGAACTGAAACGGATTGATCAGGAAACCGTCAGGCTAGATGGTTTGATTGAGACAATTTTGCGATTATCGCGACTTAACGATATGCCTAGTTTAAAGCTGGAGTCTTTAGATATAACGCCTCTAATTAATGAGATCGTTAGGGATGTGCACTACGAGTATCAAAACACCTCTAAGAAAGTTGAAGTGGACCTTGGGCAATTGCCTCCAGTAAAGATCGATTTTGAAAACCTTAGCAGCGCCCTAGAAAATATTTTACGCAATGCGATGTATTACACAAAAGACCCAAGCACTGTGACTATCAATGCTCGATCCATCGACAATACGCTTGAGCTGTCTTTTCTAGATCAAGGCCCTGGTGTACCAGAAGCCGACTTGAAACGCTTGTTTGAGCCGTTCTTCCGTAGTGATACTTCAAGAAATGAAAAAACTGGAAGCAATGGGGTAGGACTTGCAATCACGAGGCGGATTATCGAGTTGCATGAAGGGAAGGTCTGGGCGATTAATGCCCCAGAAGGTGGATTGAAGGTGATAGTACAGCTTCCCATAAAGTAGCGCCCGCACACAGCGGGCGCCGTTGCATGGAGTCAATTACTCCGTTTTAGCTGGTTCTTCAGTTTTTTCTTCACTGGCGGATTCTTCAGCTGCCGGCGGATTACCATCCTCATCACACAATGGTAACGCGACTTCTGCATCGCCTTCTTCTGACTTAGCTTCGTCAGTTGATTCTTCGGACTTGGTTTCTTCAGCGTTGGTCTCTTCCGATTTAGCCTCAACGCCTTCTTCTGTAGCGGCCGTCGCTTCAGCGGCTTCAGCCATCGGAATGCACAAACGCTCAGGCTCTGCTGCCTCTTCAACTTTTGCGGCAGCTTCTTCTACTTTTACTTCTGTCACTTCTTGAGTTGCTGCCCAAGCATAAGTTGCTAGTACGGCGATACAGGTCACACCTGTTAATAGTGCTAAGTTATTGCTTTTCATAATATCCATCCTTGGTTATTTTATGAGTAAAGCTGAAATCAGTTTTTCAGCCTTATTTATGACTACTTAAAACCAGACAAGTTTTGTTATTTTTTATGCAAATATTTCTATAATGACCGATACTATATTTCTATATTTTCAGTGACTTAATTGTAAAAAGTCCTCTTCATTTATTCTCGAATTGTTTGCTTATTA
The DNA here is from genome assembly GCA_938038645.1 of uncultured Thiotrichaceae bacterium. Taxonomy (GTDB): domain Bacteria; phylum Pseudomonadota; class Gammaproteobacteria; order Thiotrichales; family Thiotrichaceae; genus Leucothrix. The sequence continues at coordinate 404 of CALHTA010000301.1, read as the reverse complement.
AAGTTGAATCGACAATTAACTTGTATGGATTAATGCATCCCATATAATTCCACATTCGTAAATCTAAGTACTGTGGCTGAGCTGCTTGAAGCTTAGCTTCATTTAAGGAAACTTCATGAAAAAACTGTCTCTACTTCTGTCTTTGATCGCTTTCATTGGTGGACTAATTGCTGCACAACAGTACTTTACGAAAAGATCACTGCCAGCTAGTAAACAAATTCCAATCGCTAACAAGCAGTTTGGGGGTGAATTTACCTTACAACCTGTAGGGGGAAAGGCGGTCTCTTTGAGTGACTACAAAGGCAAGGTTGTTATTATTTACTTTGGCTTTGCTTCATGCCCTGACGTCTGCCCTACTTCGCTTGCAATCATGGCATCAGCAATGAAAAGTCTTTCGAAAGAAG
>CALHTA010000300.1 GCA_938038645.1 uncultured Thiotrichaceae bacterium | reverse complement strand
GCCAACATCACTGGAATCAACCAAATTGGCAAATAAAAAGCAAATGGCAACATCACCACTAACTGGGCCGCCAACAGCCAAATCATGCCTCGGTAAGTCACTTGCTGTGACAGCTGATACCCTTTACCCAGCATAGGATGCCTCTTCTTGCGGCAATCCAAAAAGGGCTAAAGCGGTCAAGCATCTAATTTTATGAGCTTCGCCTTTGTTCGGCTGTATTTCCTTACCCGGTATTCTTAAACCATACTGTTTATGCGCTTCATGAAACTCAATAATCATAGCGGACAAATGCGACAAACGAGGCTCTGTTCCAGAGATATTAAGGCTTTGCCAATCTAGCCAAATATCTTGGCTTTCATAATCCACAAATGACTTGGTATAAAGATCGCCAGTTTTTGCGTATTGGCCCCAGTGAATATGTTTTGGCGAATCACCGGGCTGATATTCACGAGTGCCGGCAAAGTCGCTAGTACCACCTGATATTTCACGCCCATCAGTCATATCATCATCAGAATTATGCTGGTCAGATGGCTGTGATATTTCAATTGGCTCAGGGTAGACGATGCCTTGAACATCCATTGACGCATAAGACCAAGCGGTATTTAACCCCGTTGGGAAACGCGTGAATATATCAAGCCGTGGCGGCGTGAAACGGCCACGTTGCTTGCTGCTGTGTGACAATTTAATGCGCGTAGATTGCTCTTCTTGTAAATTAAGCTCGACCAAATCTTCATTTTGCCAACCAAAATAGATGGCTGACTTGCGTTGCTTTACGGGCCGACTCACTTCAAGCTCCAGCACCATTTTTTCACCCGCAAAGCAGGACTCTGCGGAGATCGCTTTAATGGTAAGACCCGATAGATTACGGTAGGTGTAGAAAATATTTATGACGAGTAAGGCGATCAACCAGAAGCAAACGATGTAAACCAGTGAGTTTTGAAAATTAATACCCACTAGAAATAACAAAAAAATAATCACCATCAAACCCATACTAATTTTGCTAGGCAAGATGAAAATCTTTCGTTGAGTGAGGGTCACTTCTTTCGCAGGCGGTATACGTCGATTGACCCATTGCTGAAAGTTAAACACGCACTCCCCCGACCACGTCGACCATGTTCAGAATCTGTCGAGCGAGTTGGTCACCCTGTGTTTCGCGGCGACCGACTATCCGATGCCCTGCAACAGCCACAAACACGGCCTGAACATCTTCAGGTAATACGTGGTCACGTCCTTGGATGAGTGCCCAACTTTGTGCACTTCTAACCAGCGCTAACGAGCCGCGAGGTGATAGCCCTAACAACACTAGATCTTGCTCACGAGTTTGCGCTACTAAGCGCTGCACATAGTCTAGTAGGGCATCCGTCATATTAATTTTTGGCACGCGTGCCTGAATAGTCAGTAGTTGCTCCTTAGTAATGCATTGCTGCATGGCATCTAACGACTTTCTTCCGTGCTTGCCTCTTAACAACGCACGCTCAGAACCCTGATCTGGGTAACCTAAAGAGACGCGCAGTAAAAACCGGTCTAACTGAGATTCTGGTAGCGGAAATGTGCCCGACTGACTTTGAGGGTTTTGCGTTGCGATAACAAAAAATGGATCTGGCAGCATATGGCTCTCGCCATCGATACTGACCTGCCTTTCTTCCATTGCCTCAAGCAGCGCACTTTGGGCGCGAGGTGTTGCGCGATTCAATTCATCTGCAAGGAAAATATCACTAAAAATGGGTCCGGCTCGAAAGTTAAATTCGCTAGTCTTTGCATCGAATACTGTTGCACCAATAACGTCAGCAGGTAACAAATCACTGGTGAACTGAACACGTTTGTATTCTAGGCCAAACACGTTTGATAAACCGTGCGCAAGCGTGGTTTTACCCATTCCCGGCAAGTCTTCTAACAGTAAATGCCCACCTGCTAGCAATGCGGTGAGTGCAAGTCTTACCTGATTAGATTTCCCCAGAATAACGTTATTTAACTGGGATGAGGCGAGGTTAATGAGCGCTTGGGCAGTCTGGGTCACAATGGTATCTCAGGGGTTGAGTTATTTTTATTTTCGAATCGACTTTAGAACACAATTTAGGCAATTTCAAATTGATCCGCGCAACGGTCGTACCGTTAATTTGATGTTTTATGGAGTGATAAATTACAGATTGCAGGTCTCAGCTTGATTGAAACAATGCCTCAGAGTTTTTTACAGATTGTGTTTAAATTTCCTTTTGACTTTGACCCATCAGCGAACTAATAATCCTTGCTGCAAACAAGTCAATGGAAACCCGCGCATGAGTCGTTCCTCCTATTTACAAGCCGATACAATCGCCCTGCACTCTGGTTATCAACCTGAAAGTGATCATGGTTCGCGAGCTGTCCCAATCTACCAAACTACGTCCTATGTATTTGACGATGTGAGCCAAGCCTCTTCGTTATTTAACGTGGAGCAAGGTGGGCACATTTACAGCCGCATAACGAATCCTACGGTGGCCGTTTTAGAGCAGCGAATTGCTGCACTAGAAGGTGGAAGTGGTGCTATCTGTACCGCCTCAGGCATGAGTGCGTTGTACATGACGTTCACCACGCTTTGTTCGGCAGGCGATCACATCATCTCGGCAGCGCAAATTTACGGCTCAACGGCGACTTTGCTGCGTCACACGCTTAAGCGTTTTGGCATTGACTGCACTTTCGTTTCAATTAACGATCAGGACGCGGTAAAAGCCGCAATTCAAGACAACACTAAAATGGTGTTCTGTGAGTCTATCGGTAATCCCGGACTTGAGGTTTCAGATCTCGATGCGATCTGTGCAACAGCACATGAAGCCGGTATTCCGGTTGTCATCGACGCAACTTTTGCAACGCCAAGCCTAAATCGTCCAATCGAGCATGGGGTGAATGTCGTTGTTCACTCAGCCACTAAATGGATGGGTGGGCACGGTGTCGCCGTCGGTGGCGTTGTGGTTGATGGGGGTAATTTTGACTGGGAAAAGAGTGGCCGTTTTCCTGAGTTAACTGAGCCTTATGCTCC
>CALHTA010000299.1 GCA_938038645.1 uncultured Thiotrichaceae bacterium | reverse complement strand
CTTGCCAGTGCATTCATTAACGCACCAAACTGTGTGGCACCCGATTCACCACCACCAATACCAAGTAACATTCCAACACCTGCTGGTAAAGCACCTGATACAACTTCAGCTAATGAGAACGCGCTTCCTGGATAAGAAGTGGATACAACTGGAGCTGTTCCACCGCTTGAGTTGAACACCCCAAGCTGTACACCCAGCGACTTTGATAGATCTTCTGAAACTTCTGCAATTACCGCCTCAACCATCACTTGAGCGCGTCGAACATCAAGACGGCGAATGACGTCAAGCAAGTTTTTCTGTATTTCAGGTTCAGCACGGATAACCAATGAATTGGTCGCTGCATCGGCAAATATTGTAATTTCAGCCTTTTGGGTTCCTGCTCCACCTTTCGCAGTTGCCTCTGTACTCACTAAATTAGCCGTTGTTCCAGACAATACTTTTGCAAGGTCTTCCGCTTTTGCATAGCGAAGGTAAATGACTTCCGTTAGCATTTCAGCGGTTTGAACTTTTGGTCTATCAAGGCGGCGGATAATTCCCCTAACCTGTTGGCGACCAGATTTACTGCCGCTTACTAGCATACTGTTAGTGCGAGTATCTGCAGAAACTTTATACTTTACTGCAACGCCTTTTTGCTGGGCAGCACCCTGTAATCCTTGAATCGTTTTAACAAGCTCAGTTGCAGAAGCAAACTTCAGCTCGACCACTTCCATCTCATCTTCATCTGGACGGTCCATACGACGTATTAGCTTAGAGACTTTATCAATGTTAGCGCGAGTATCGATCACAACAATGCTGTTACTGGGTGCGTAACCTTGCAAATGGCCTGTAGGAGAAATCATTGGTCTGAGGATTGGAACCATGTTGGCCACTGGAACGTGCTCAGCTTTAATTACCTTGGTGATTAGGGCATCTTTACCCTGTTCTTTTTGGGTTTTAAGAATTTTCTTATCAATTTTGGAAATACCAGTAAGCTCTTCATCAACTGGAACAGACTGGTACTTTGCTTTGTTAAGAGGAATTATCTTAACTAGATTGCCTGTTTCAATAGCAGCCAAGTTGTGTACCTGCAAAACAGAGAGGAAGGTTTCGTAAAGCTCTTCTTCATCAATCTCCCTACCGGTGATGATAGTGATTTTTTGACCACGTACCTGCTTATCCAGCACAAAGTTTTTGCCCGTCGCAGTAGAAATCAAACTCACTAGAGCCTGTAAGTCCCCATCACGCAAGTTCAAATTATAACTATCTGCAAACACAGGACTGCCTGATGAGCCAATCATCAGAAAGATGCTTAACACGAAGCCTTTAAGCATGTTTAAGTAAGTTTTAAATTCAGATTTCATCAGCGCCAACTTTATTTATTATCATTCACAATTTCAGTAATTACCGATAATTGTGGTTTATGTGTAGTGTAGCATCATTGAATGGATTTAGACTAAGGCAACCCTGATGGACTGCATGACTATTTCTTAATATTTACCTAATCATTTACTGATTAATAGTTCTGCCTCCATCCACAGAAATTATCTGGCCGGTTATATACGTTGCATCACGCACTAAAAACAACACAGTATCCGTAATATCTTTAACACTTCCTTTCCGTTTCAGTGCGGTTCTAGACAGTAATTCACCTTGCAGAGTCGTATCCTGATCCCCTTCGGGCCAGATAATTATTCCCGGTGCAACCCCATTGACTCTGACGTTTGGACCTAGCTCCAACGCCAACGATTTAGTTAGCATAACCAGCCCTGCTTTTGCTGAGCAGTAAACTGGATGCTTAGCAAGAGGCCGTTCACCATGAATATCTACCATGTTTACAATGCAGCCCTGCGATTTATTCAGATAAGGCGTCGCTGCCTGACTTAAAAACAAGGGCCCTTTCAGGTTACTGTCGAACAAATTATCCCAATCTGATTCGGCTATTTCACCGACCGAGGTTGGGTAAAAGCTAGAAGCATTGTTAACTAAAATATCCAAACGTCCGGTTAATATTGTTATCTGCTCAATCATTTCCGATAAACCGTTGGTATCCGAAAGAAGAACAGAATAGCTATGGCAGGAATTGGGACGTATCTCGTTTAATTCAGAGACAAGTTTTACCGCAGCTTCAGCTGAGTGCCCATAATGTATGACTACATCAGCACCTTCTGAGTGCAAAGATCGTGCAATTTCTGCCCCGATTCGTTTCGCAGCGCCTGTAATGAGCGCCACTTTGCCTTTTAAGGGTTGGAGATGTGTATCCATCATTTTCATTCCAATACAAAAATTGGAACACTGTAACCCTATCAGTGCGAGTAAACCAATAAAGCCTACCGACAATCAGACTTTAAAATAATGACCGCAGTGATCACATGAAGCTTGAGGTAAAACACCACTGTTTTGCGACACAACCTTACTCAGCGCGGACCTCTCGCACTTTGGACAAGTAACCCATTTGTCTTCTAACTGATTTTCTAAGACCATTTCCTTGGAGTGTAATGGCAACTCCTGATTATCAGTAATTTCTGGAAAATCCTCAATTGAAGGAGAAAAAGCCTCTAAATAACTTGAAGGCTCAACAGAACCGGTTGCATTACTCTGTTTTTGCAGGATGATTTTTTGGCAACGCAAACGAAATGGCTCTAATAAATTAGCATCCCTCAATTCGTTTCTAAAATCATCTAACAGTGCTTTGGTCGGCACCTTAGGTTGAAACTCAGGCGATAAAAATGCAGAAAGATACATCTGGCTTTTTAACCAGGCCAAAACCCGCTCATCATCAGCACAAAGTAACTCCTGAATCGCAAGCACTCTAAGCATAAACACCTGGTCTGTTGCACTTGCTCTAACCAGCGGCCTTGCTTCAAAGAAACGCTCAAAACGCTCCCATGGGAAGTTCTTAACCATCCCTGAAACTGCGCTAATAAATGCATGATCAGGCGCAACATACATTGCTTGTTCGTCTATCATATTTTCCATTGAAAAGCCCAAAACCTACTCCTTTTAGTGGCTTGTCCTGCTCTCAACAATTTCTGGGATTTAGCCTTAGCTATCCATTACCCGTATAAATAGTTGATTCGTATATGACCAGCTTAAAGTAGTCACTCTCAGCTTAAAAGGTAGGCAAAGGACTACGGTAGTGTTTAACTGACAACTGGAAAAAAACTCAATTCCCTAGCTTGGACTCTGCTATTTATCCGTAAAATAATCGGTATCTACTTCCGCTAAAACCAACACTTCTGATATCGTACACAACAGAAATCATTCATCACTTAATAAACTAGGACTTGTTATGTCTCACCCTATTGTCATTGTCGGCGCTGGCCAAGCTGCAGCATCTTTCATAGCCAAGTTACGCGGCGGTGACTATGCTGGATCGATTGTTTTAATTGGTGATGAGTCAACACTTCCTTATCAAAGACCTCCACTTTCTAAGAAATACTTATTAGGAGAGATGCCTCTTGACCGTTTACTTTTGAGGCCGCAATCTTGGTATGACGATAACCAAGTCACTTTAAAGCTAAACTCAAGCGTCAAGGCCGTCGATAAGCATTCGCAGCAAGTATCGTTAGTTGGAGGCGAAAGTATTCAGTACAGCAAGCTTCTCCTAGCAACCGGCTCAACCCCACATTGGTTACCGGAAGCGATGGGAGGACGGTTATCGAGTGTTTACACGCTAAGAAATCTATCCGATGTAGACCAAATGAAAGATGAGTTTCAAGCAGGCCGTAAGCTGTTAATTATTGGTGGAGGTTATATTGGCTTAGAAGCGGCAGCGGTTGCCGCGGGCTTAGGTTTAGAAGTCACTGTCGTCGAACTCGCTGATCGAATCCTAAAACGAGTTGCTGCTCCAGCAACCTCTGATTACTTCAGAACATTGCATCAAGAAAATGGCGTCACAATTCTTGAAAATACGGGTTTAGCTGCACTGATTGAAAAAGATGGAAAAGTGGTCGCTGCAAAACTTAACGACGGTACTGAGCTACCTGTCGATTTTGCAATAACTGGCATCGGTGTTGCGCCAAACGCTCAGCTTGCGAACGATGCTGGACTGACGATTGATAACGGTATTGCCACTAACCTACAAAGCCAAACGAGTGATGATAATATCTATTCCGCTGGAGACTGCGCTAGTTTTGAATATCAGGGTCAACGTATTCGCTTAGAGTCTGTACAAAATGCCGTTGACCAAGCTGAGAACGCTGCCATGCACATCTTGGGTGAAGAGGTTGCTTACGAACCGACACCATGGTTCTGGTCAGATCAATTCAAAACAAAACTTCAAATAGCCGGCCTCAATCTTGGCTATACCGACACCGTTACTCGACCTGGTAAACGTGAAGGCTCTCAGTCAGTTTGGTACTTCAACGAAGATAAATTTTTAGCGGTCGATGCAATGAATGACCCTATTGCCTACACCATGGGTCGTAAAATTCTCGCAGCTGGGAATAATCCAGATAGATCACAAGTGTCAGATCCGACGATCAATCTTAAAGACTTCACTTAGTCTGATAAGAAGGAACAATTCCTGACCGTGGTAGTCAATACATCATTGTAAATTGAAATCACCATCAATCAATTTAAGCGTGACTTATTTGGCAAGTCACCCCCCCCCGCCATTTTTTTAAACTTAGGAAAGCTAATGAAATACATTTTAACCTGCCTTTTGTTTGGATTGTTTTGCAATGCGTTTGCAGAGACAGATTCTTATAAAGTTGGTGACCTTGTTATTGAAACGCCTTATTCACGCAGCACTCCGCCGATGGCCCCTGTTGGAGGTGGATTCATGACTATCATCAATAATGGCTCCAAGGACGACACCCTTATTTCTGGAACAGCGACTTTCTCAGAAGCCTTCGAAATTCATGAAATGTCCATGAAAGACGGCATTATGAAAATGGCTGAGTTAGAAAATGGCTTGACCATTCCTGCGGGGAAAACAGTAGAACTTAAACCGGGTGGTTATCACATCATGTTCATCACCCTTAGTGAACAACTAAAGCCAGATGAGCGTCGTAAAGCAACATTGAAATTTAAGAAGGCTGGTGAAATTGAAGTGGAATTTGTTGTGAGAGATATTTTAAAAATGGACCATTCAAAGATGGATCATTCTAAAATGAAACATTCTGATATGAGTGATGACAAGATGGACCACTCCAAAATGAAGATGGATCACTCAGCTATGGAAGCGGCTAAAACAGAATAAATTTCTACAAAACCAGCAACCAGATTTAACAGACACCCGTATTAAATAGGACTGATTAAATAGGCCTCATTGATGCACTTTTCAAAAAACCTGGTTGCTGCCCTCCTCCTCAGCTCCACACTATTCGGCCAAGCCGTTCTAGCCAATGACCTTGAAGGTCATCATTCTCCCTATCTTGCTATGCACGGTAAAGACCCAATTCAGTGGTCTAGTTGGGGAGAAGAGGCGCTAGAAAAAGCCCGCAAAGAAAATAAATTGCTCTATGTATCCATTGGCTACTTCGCTTGTCATTGGTGTCATGTCATGCATAAAGAAAGCTTTCTCGACAAAGATGTTGCAAAACAGCTTAATGAAAACTACATACCCGTTAAAGTCGATCGCGAGCTAAATCCAGTATTGGATAAGCGACTCATAGAGTTCGTATCAGTTACCAACGGAATAGCTGGCTGGCCCCTGAATGTCTTTATCACGCCTGAGGGCTATCCCCTAGTCGGCGGTACTTACATGCCACGTGATCACTTTCATGGGGTATTACAAACTATTGGTAAGCGTTGGAAAGATGACCCTGATTTGATAAAGGGCAAAGCCAAAGATCTTAGCCATCAACTAAAAGGAATGCTGGGGGTACTTGAGCTTACAACTAAAGAACACTCAATAGGCAGTCGTAGAGCAGAGTTTCTTAAAAAGACGATGGAACAAGCTGACGATTTGCAGGGGGGCTTTGGCAATAAAAAATTCCCTAACATTCCACAGCTTAGTGCCCTTCTAACGGTAAATGCTATAAAACCTGACCCTGAAATTGATGAGTTCTTGCGACTGACACTAGATGCAATCATTAGCAAGGGTTTGCATGATGCCATTGGCGGTGGCTTCTTCCGATACACTATCGATCCAGGCTGGCTTACACCACATTTTGAAAAGATGCTTTACACTAATGCGCAAATGCCAATCTTGCTACTCAAAGCTGCCGACTATTTTAATGAGCCCCACTACAGAGCAATCGCTTTAGAAACGCTAGATTTTTTGAGCCGCTCAATGAAAGGGGGAAAAGCGTTTATTGCTAGCCTATCCGCCGTCGATGAAGATGGAAATGAAGGTGCTTATTATCTATGGACTACTGAAGAGCTCACTAAAAAACTGGGTAAGCAAGACGCCTCGCTAGCTTTTGCAGCGTGGGATTTAGATCGCGAAAATGACTTTTCTTTTGGAAATTTACCCACTTCCAATGAGTCGGTAGAATCTTTGGCTAAGGCCGCGAATCTATCCGTTACTGAAACGAGCAATCGACTCAATAGCATCCGCAGTAAACTCCTAAAACATCGCTCATCATCCCGCCAACTTCCCCGAGATGACAAACAACTGGCTAGCTGGAATGGCTTAGCGTTAAGTGCGTTTGCTGAAGCACTGCCTTATCAATCGAAATACCTGAAAACCGGTAACCAGCTTTCAGCTTTTCTTTTGGAACTTTGGGATGGCAAACAGCTGAAACGCTCTGCAGCCTCTAACCAAGCGGGCACATTATTAGACTATGCGGCTGTCGCCAATGGTTTGTTAGCGTGGTCAGAAGCAAGTAAGCAGCCAAGATATGCGGCTATCGCAGCGGCTATTGTTGATCAGGCTTGGAAACTGTTTTACCGAGAGATGACATGGCATGAATCCAGTAACCCATTATTGCCCAATGCGGTTGCACAAAGTCATATCGCAGATACACCGATCACGTCACCTGAAACTTTGCTTCTCGAAGCTTCAGAAAAGCTAGGCGGCGAGCTTATGAAAAAACGCATTCTCAGTGTTATCTCTACAAGTAATCGTTCAATTAATGTGGATCCTTATGCCTACGCTTCACTGATTGCATTCTCTTTGACGACGAAGGTTATTCAACATCAACCCTAGTCACTTTCGCACTGAGTAAAGTCGCTGCATCTGTTGAATCTTTCATTGCTATATCCGCAGCGACTGTTTGTAAAAAGCGGCTAGTTTCTTTTGGTAAACCCATATCATAAGCAAGTCCAACTGGCGTTTCTTTATACAGTGATGCATAGAAAACACAGGCGGCTAAATACGTTCCCGCTCGGCTAGGATGAATACCATCGGTTGCGTGCAATTTTAATTCTGGGCGTAAACTAAGCGATCTATGGAAGGCGCTACCGACAGCGACTAGATCTATCTTAAGAGCGGCTGCCAATTCTTTATAACTCGACTCTAGTTGCTCAATCATTTCTGGCTTATGTTGATAGGCCCAAGTCATAAATAAGAATGGTTTGATGCCGCGCTTTAACAACAGGTCTCGTGAGTCTTTGAGGCTATCGAGAAAAATCCCTCTCTTGTCTTCATCAATGGCTTCAGTGCTATGCCCTTGTAGAATCACAGCATCCCATGCCTTACCTTCCGTTAGATGATCAGCATTGGCCATTTGCTCATACCAGTATCCTCCTGCAATTGTCGCCGCGCGGAAATTGTAGGGAGCAAAAGCTTTTGTACTCATGGTATTACGTCGCAACTGCTCTACGTGGTAGTGCAAACTGTTGTTGTAATAGGTAAAGCTATTTCCAATAAACAAAACTTTTTCGAGAATGTTTTCTTCAGAGATGCTCAGTGCTTTGGCGTCTAAAGCAGCTTTATTGGCGGTGTTCACTAAAGCCACTGGTTTTTCAAAATCAGACTCTACATCCGCAACAGGGCTATTAATAGTCGACTCATCCAAGTCAACGGCAGGTACATAGCCCTGCTTTTCAACTTCATCTTTATAAATAGCCAGCATTTCAAGCAGGCCAATTAAAGAAGCGTTGTAATCGATCGCATATTCGTTAACGGAGTAAGCTCGCTCATTATCAACGTAGCTCATTAATCCTTTGTTCTTAGGCGCGATACCGTCCTGAGCGAGGTTATTTGGACCTCCCACCATCAACCCTGGCAACGTCTTTTTAACTGACCGACCAAAGATATGAACCGGGTTTTGAACAGCCTTATGGCCAACTGCCGTAACAAATGACATATTGAATGGGTTCTTACCCAGCAAAAAATCCAGCTGGTCCAAAGCACCTTCAAGGTATTGTTTTTCCCCTGTTAAATACCAAGCGTGAGCCAGTGTTATGCCCTCCTCAGCAGTCATTTTATTAGAGCCCCAAATAATGCGATCGTTTGCCACATTAAACGCTGAAGTTTGTATTTGTTGCAGTAAACGATCTGCCCTTTGTAACAACTTAGATTTTATATCATTTCGAATATCAACTAGGTCATCAGATTTATCAAATTGCATGAGATGCCAAAGCGACAGTGAAGAAGCATCTTTCCATTCATATAATGAATAAACTTCGTTAGGCTCGTTTGCTAAAATAAAGTCACGATATATCGCTTCGCCCGTGGCTAAATAGAGCTCTAACGCCGCAGTGAGACGGTCGTCTCGATCAATATCCAGCTGTACTTCTGTATCTGCTTCAGAGGCCATATAAGGGCCTGAACCAGAGTCATCGGACTTTTGCCAATCAATCGTTTGCTCTGGTTGTTGCTGCAACCAAACCCAAGATTTCTTTGCAGCCGCGAGGTAAGTGTTAGCAAGATCGTTATTAATATCTTTATAAGCTCGATATGCAATCGCCATGCTCGAGATAAATTTACCCGTCTCAGGCGATGAAACACCATAAATAAAACGAGGCTGTGTATCGGCTTCCGGCGAGATGACTTTTGGCCACTTTGCACCCGATAATTTTCGGTAAATAGCACCATCAGCACGCTGCATTCGCAACATCCAATCCAACTCAACTTTAACTTCATCCAGTAAATCGGATATGCCATTGCCAGACTCTGGTGTACTCAATGCACCATCGGGATAACGCTCTGGGGCCATCAAATAAAGGCTTAGTAGTCGATTAACAGTGACCGTGGCAGGCGCTATGTATTTGCCATAGTCACCCGCATCATGCCAACCACCGGCAGCATCACGAGGCAAGCCTTCTTTATTAACCTTGTCATCGCGCGCATAAACACCATCGTTAAGATGGCAGGCCTCATGCGACAATCCCGTTTCAGGGTCCAACAATTCAACACCACAACGCTGCAGGTAATAACTGCGCAAAAGTAAACGAGTCGCTTCCTTGTACACCGTTTTGCCAATGCTAAAGTTTGGCGTTCGAAGGTCTCCACCTTCTAAATAATAAAGCCCCTCTCGATCAATGTTAGAAAAATCTAATACTTGGCCTTCAACTTCAGTCGAATCTAAGTCTGAAAACCCCAGCTCTTTAGGTTTAATCATCATGATCAGCGCATCACTTTCAGCATCTCTTAATGTCACGATACTGATTTGAGGCTTATTAATTAGCAGCGCTCGTTTCGGCCACTCTGTGAGATAACCCGCCTGATTAAACACGATGGCTGGCTCGCTAGCATTGGCCAATGATACTGGCACGATAAACGACAGAGCCAAAAAGGAGAAGAATTTCAATAAGATATTGCGCTTCAAAACAAAGCGAAAGAGAACTCGTATCATAGCAATAAGCCTAGCCGGTTTTTATTTTTATAATGTCGTCTATTTTATCAGTTCGGCGATAGTAAATAATTCGCAACCGATAAATGGCCATAAACTGCTTTATAATATTAATAATGAAGGGGCTGAAAACATGATGCAGCGAGTCATGTTATCAGCCCCGAAACGGAGGTCAGGCTTTAAGCCGAAACAGCTAATACTGCTTTGACTAGTCTTTCAATATTTGCTTCCTGCACGCCCGCCACATTAATCCGACTATCAGAGATCATGTAAATACCATGATCTTTCTTAATTTTATCTACCTGCTCAGGGGTAAGCCCCAATAATGAAAACATGCCTCGATGCACACCAATGAAATCAAACTTATTGGTTCCGCTTTGCTCACGGAAGCTATCAGCTAACTTTGTACGCAGCGAAGTCATTCGATTTGACATTACGGCTAACTCAGATTTCCACTGCGCTTTCAGTGCATCATCATTCCAGATAATACTGACAACCGACGCACCATGATCAGGTGGCATAGAATAAATACCGCGCGCTATGTTCTGCATATTGGCGTAAGCAATCGATGCAGTTTCAGCATTAGCGCCCATAGCAAAAGCACAACCCACACGGTCGCGGTAGATACCAAAGTTTTTGGAACAAGAGACTGCAACCAACATCTCATCAACGGTACTGGCGAATTTACGAACGCTATACGCATCTTCGTCTAAACCATCACCAAAACCTTGGTAAGCGATATCAAAGAATGGAAGTAGTCCTGTCTCTTTAACAATCTCAGCCACTTCATCCCATTGCTCATTCGTTAGGTTAGCGCCCGTTGGGTTGTGGCAGCAGCCATGTAATATCACAACGTCATCAGGACCCATCGTGCGTAACTTTGCAGCCATCGCCGGGAAATCTACTGAACAAGTCTCAGGGTCAAAATAAGGATACTCGCCAATTTCGATATTGCCAGTTGAAAGCAATGCGGCATGGTTGGGCCATGTTGGCGTACTTAGCCAAATCTTTGCATTCGGCCGCATGCGCTCCATCAATTTAGCGAGGACTGAAAGCGCACCACTGCCGCCGGGCGCTTGCATGCCATAAACTCGACCTTCAGGCGCTGAGTCAGCAAATACAATTTCTTTCATCGCTTCGTTGTAAGAGAGGTTTCCAGCAAGCCCAACATAGGTTTTGCTTTCTTCAGAATCCAGCAAAAGTTGCTCGGCTAATTTGACTACGCCAGGGATTATCGTTTTCCCCTTATCATCCATGTAAACGCCTATGCCAAGATTCATCTTGTCGGCGCGAGGGTCATCTTTAAAGGGTGCCATCTGAGCGAGAATCGCATCAGGCTTTGGTGAACTTAAGGACTCAAACATGGGTACAAACTCTTTGTGAAATGTGTGATTGAGATTATACGTAAAAACGTTGTTTCTCAATCACAAATTCAGATCTCAGAGGAGTAATCTAACGAAGAAGTTGGACTAAATACCCTGTGTATGTTCCACCGGTACTTCCCAAGTCGCGGGCATTTTTGAAAAGTCAAAAAACGGCTGCTCATCACCTGAGTCTATGGCTTCCTGAACCTGATTATAAAAACCCTCACCCGCCTCATTCGAAAAAGTTATGTTTATTTCCGCTGCTTCATCCGCCGTACTAGGACGCTGACAATATTCTGGAAAAGTTGCCTCTCCAGCATGACCTGATGCATATCCTTTAGCAAACATTTGCTTCAATATCCCAAAACCGTCATCCCTTACTAACGTTGAGCCACGAGGGTGACCACCCATTTCGATCATATGCTCCTGAAACTTGTCTAGGTTGTGACAATCATAAGCGACATGCTGACAGGAGTGATCGCCATGCTTATCGACGAAGTTAGTCACCTGTGATTTTTGCGCACGATCAATTCCTTCAATTAATGCAATACCGAAATCACCAAAGTCGATACACCAAATTTTCATGCTGCTATCAGGGTCATCTGGACGAACATCGTCAATTCGTTTAATTAAGGTTCCACCCTCAACCTCAATATGAAACCAAGCCCACTTTTCAATGCTGCCCTTTTCACAAGCGTATGAAATATGATCAACTTTTTTTAAATGAGACATAATTTTCTCCGAATCAGTATTGTTTGATAGGAGAATTTTAGCGAATAATCCGTTTAGAAAAGCTGATGATTCACTCTTAATATGACGCATTAACGCAGCATCTAGCCAATAAAGCGTAGCTATTCGCTTAATTCCTGCAGAGTAGGTATGATTTACTTTAGATTTGGGCGAACAAGGAAAATACTCAGCAATACCTATTTAACTGGATTGATGACGGCCTAGATATTCTTCTCGCCAAACGTCTTCGTCATTACTTGTTAAGGCAAGTTTTTCAAACAACCCCTCGACGCTTACAAGGTCAGGCTCACGAGCCGTAACATACGGCACCCTTGGTAAAATCGAGAGATAAGCGAAAATTGCCCGAAAGAGTCGCACTGCACGATAGATGTATTCTGAATCTAGAGTCGAAGGAAGTATCCGTATCTCAAGAGTATGCTTATTTGGAATGTCATAAATCAGGTTTCGCAAATTAAAATCGCAATATTTGTTAATGCTGGTTTTAGACAATCGTTTCCTAAACTCCTGCCAATCACAATCTTGAAGCTCATCCGTTTTAATTAACGCCAAAAACTCATTTGGCCAATCACCTATCCGTCGGCAATTAAGGTTCGTTCCCAACAAACGACGAAGCACCAGTCGATATTCCTGCAGGAACCGAGCGACTTTAATAAAGGTGCTTACCTCAGCAAAAGGCTTTCCGTCAAAATGTAAATGCGTTGCGCCTTCTTCTGGTATTTGAAATTGTAATTGCTGTGCACAATTCAACAGCATTGTTAATGATTCGGTATCATCAATTGAAAGTGGCATAGTCACCAACTCACACGGTCGCTCTCGCTCTCCCGGCAACGGCGCCGATAGTGCAATAGAAGCCCCGGTGTTATCAGCGACCCTATAAACGCCACCTTCCGAAGCATCCGCTTCGACACCAAATAACTCTGCGAGCTTTTGCAAAGACTGCTCAATGGGGTCATCTGCGTTGGCATGTTGCATGGTTAGCCTTAAAAACCGAACATCGTCACTTAAGATTCGATACCAGCCCTTTCTTGGCTTGGTCTTTTTCTCAAGCGCGTTCTGAATTGTAATATCATCCAAACAGTGCGCTACAGGTTGATTTGTTTTATCAAGCACTTCAAACGCTTGTGTCAAATGATAAAATATAGGCTTGCCCTTCACCTTGCTAGGCTCGGAGTCCAAATGAAAAAAGGCTCTGACGCAGCCCTTAGCCTCAGCCGCAATGGCCTCTGCTAATTGTTTACGATCAGAACCTTTAGGGGCAAGC
>CALHTA010000298.1 GCA_938038645.1 uncultured Thiotrichaceae bacterium | reverse complement strand
GCATGCTTTGCTAAGAGTTTTTTAGCAATGGCGGCAAAGACCCAAGGTGCTTTTTGATTTGAAACACGACCTAACACCCCTATTCGGACTTTTTCATCTTCGGGCTTTTTCTGGGAGTAATCTCTCACCTGAATTTGACTTAAATCAATCCCATTACTGATGCAACGCAAACGTGTGGGGTTCTTATTAGTAATCTCTTCTAAAATAATGTCGTATTCGCGCTTTGAACAGGCCACTATGGTGCCACCCAGCCAATAAGAAACCAACTCCAACAGCTTATAAATGCTGCGCTTTAATGGTTGTTTGATAAGAGGGTAATGGATAGCATGCGAAGTATAAATCGTTCGTTTATTCTGCCCAAGTAAAAAACCTGCTGCCCGAGCCAGAACGCCACTCTTGGATGAATGGCCATGGATCACATCAGGGCGGATTCGCTTTAACTCACGGGTAATATTAAACAAAGCCTTGATATCGGTAACCGGATTAATAGCACGACCCATTTGGACATGGATCAGCTTAACTCTCGAATCAAAAAGCTCACGCCAATTTTCAGGAGTTGCCTCCCTCAAAGAGTGAATAACCGTTACATCGTAACCGTTTTCAACTAGGTTGTTGGCCATATCTATGACCCAAATAAATACACCGTGCTCCATTGGTTCGATTACATGAACGACTTTCATTATTTATTTCCTGTTGGCAGTACTTTGTTAACTGCTGGTGAATTATTGAATTTCTTTTTTAATAACTTATACTTTTTATAAAGATTAAATACAGTTAAGCGGTAACGGCTTGGTGTTAAAACCAATCGATACATAGGTTTTCCATCAGCCGCATATTGGTTTTTTTTGTAGGAGTTAGGGTTGTCATCAAACATGAAGTCATAACGTTTACCCTGCTCCATTGCTTTACCAATCTCTTTGCAAACCAAGTAAAACAATGGCATAAATCGATTCGCATTTTTGCTATAAAAGGCGCTCTGATAATAGTGAATCTGATTCTTATCTTCGAACGCGTAGTAGCAACTTAGCGGTTCATCGTCTAAGTAAAGCGTCTTTATATAAGCTTTATTTTGGGGTATTAATTTCGCTAGTATTTTGCGATGGAACTTATCAAAGTGCGCCGATTCAAATACCAAGAAGCTAGCTCTGGATTGCCAGCGATCTCGGTGCATCGCCTGTAGCAACTCCATCGACTCATCAAGATCTTCTAAACTTGATTGCCTGATCGTTAAATTACCTGCCTTGTTAAGTACACGATCTTTTTTGTTAAAATCTTTTTTCCATCGCCTGGCCAATGTTTCAATGTATGCATCCTGATCAGCAACTGTTGGAACTTCATAACGGAAACCGTTTGAGTAACACTGTTTAAAAACAGCACTCGTATTTTTAAAACAACGAAAGATCAAAGCGTCTTCAAGCAAGAAATCGAATTCTGCAAAGTCCCAGCGTTTCTTATTTGACTGCAAAGCAGATTCAAGATTTTCAATCACCGCACCTTCATATTCAGGCAAAATCAACAGGTCAACAAAGGGCGTTGCTACGTTATCTCTTAAACACTCTCCTGATGCTAAGAACCTCAGGGTACGCCCTTGAATGTAAGTGTGGGGGTACTTCCTTTCAATTTGAAACGGCGCTATGCCAACTAATTCTCCCCCTTCTTCATAAAAGCAAAGAATAAAAAGATCCCTCAAATCACATTCGGCATACACTTCCCACCATGTGTATAGCCAATCCCAGCTACTAAAAAGTGTCGCAGTGTCTACCAAGTCATACAAACGGTTCCAACTGTCTTCAAGCGCAGCAAATTCTAATGGGCTACTAACAAGTCGAGTTGTTATTTTTAGGTTAGCTGTCACTTTGATAAGAACCTGCTGTCTACGCGCATCGCATCGGCTACCGAAACATGCTGGTTAAAATTTAAAGTATGCAATGCTGTTAATTTAGGGTCCCATGTTGGCCTTGAACACTGCACTAATTCTTCCTCGTAGTTATATTTATTTAACTCTATTATTTTATTTATATTCACTCCTGCACCGTAACTACCGGCACAATTTTGTGAAGGCCGGAACAGTTCCCCTTTCCACTGAAAAAACTTACCGGCTGGGCGAGCTCGGGAAGCATCACTGATCACTGGGTTTTTAGGGTGTGCCTCCCATGCTTGACTCAAAGGTGAATCCGCATAAAAAATATATAATTCCTCATTACCTGACATGCCTTTTTCTGCGGCAATGCAAGTAAATAGCCACCAAATACCATCATATTCAATCAGGGTTGAATCATAAGCATGCAACCCTTCCATAAGACTGTGCTCATGCTGCCACTCATAGGGGAAGTCTGTACTTCGATAAAGTGATATATCTCCGTTATCACCTGACTCTGGAACCATGTAGTAATTTGACTCGAAGGCAAACACATTGGGATATGAAAGGTGATACGGTTTTTTCAGAATAGTCCTTGGTTTTGTGTGACTACCGTCTTCGAAGACCTCCATACAGCTCAAATGTCCTTGCTCAGTTGCAAACGGAAGCTCCTCAAAAAACACATAATGACGACTATCTTCAGTGACCACGAAGGGGTCTGCCCAAAAGCAGTCTGCGGGTGGTGAAATTTCTAAGTACTCAGCAAAGCAAACGGGTAATTTAGACGATTCATCTTGAGAGTCTAAAAATTTTAAAAGTAAAACCCATTGCTCCTTACGTAAGAACTTTTGACTAAACTTATCAATGAAGATATTTCCCAAGCTTCTATACGCTTTACTGCGTGTTGTTGATACCGCTTTACTCACCTCAACATTGGTTGCAAGCCGCTTGCTATGAGGTAGACTTTCGAATGAACTGGTCAGTAATGCCTTGCAGATCCGCAACCAGGACGCTTCCAGTAATTTCCAATACTGGTTCATGGCTCGACTTAGTGGTCCGTGATCTAAGCTTGGTTGAGATTCTGCAATAACAAACGAACCACTATCAAAGCAATGAGCTACAATTGAGAAGTAAAGTTGCTTTTCACCTCTGGAAAACTTGGAATACCCCGCGTTCGAAGATAACAGTGAATCCACTGTTCCCCATTCAGAAAAATGAGTCTCCAATACACCTAACTTAACACTAGAAAGCAATTCGTTTACAACAGGTGTTTCAGAAAGATTTATCCAAACATCAACATCGCGATCGGCTGTTTTTTTAACTGCATCAAATCCCTGGAGAATATTAACATCACGGGGAACGCTCAAATCAGCAGACTCAAATGCATTCATGGGTGAGCGAAAAACAAACGAATCAAATTTATGTAAACGGGCCGCATCACCAGAGAATGTAACGTGTTGCAGACCTAATATAACGACTTCTTTGATATTGACTAGACGCCCATCTACTAATGCCTGAACAAGTTCAGACTGCCATCGCCAAATTTTGCTTGATCTCACAATAAGACCAACAGAAAGTGTAGGTGAAGAGTGCGTCATAAGTTTAGTAGCTTGCCTTGGCAATGACCTGCAGGAATTACCAGTTAATTTTTATTATTGATCTTATCTGTCATTGTACGAACTATGCACAATACTGAGTAGGTATTTCCTGACCAATGGAAGCACCTGTCAGTACGAACAGTCGATCCTGATCTTTTTGTTTTGACTGCGGAACCAATACGGAGGCTCCAAGAGTCTCAAGCTTCTTTACAAAACGTTGAATAAATAAGCCATTATCATTCTTGCTTTTCATTTCATCCATCCACTGGCTATCAAAAATCACCTGTGACGGCTTTATGCTTTTAAACAAAAACAAGGGCGTTGTATCAACTGAAAAATTGCTTAATGCGATATTACAACCCGTTTTTTTCAGCAGCGAAGTGATTTTATTCATCTGAGGAATGCGATTCATTTGCATATCGGCATCAATAACAAATGTGAGCTGCTGACTCGCTTTTCCAAGCTTTTTTAACTGCCTATAAAGCCATACCATCATTTCAGTGTTAGCCGATGAATTGGCCGTTAAAGTCACTAAATAGTTTCTTTGTGAAATTGCCTCCAAACTAAGTGACTCTATCACTAATTTAAGCATCAAGTGATCCCAAAAACTTCCATATACCGTCGATGCAGAGGGGGCATTTCTTGTTAGCAAAGAGTTAACCATCCGAAAATTTTCTGGGTCGACATCCAGTTTAACCCAAGCAGTATTTAAACGGCGATTTCTAGGATCATGAAGCTCTCTGAAACGAAGTTTCACCGACTCATCGGCAAGCAACTCACGCTGTAAAACATCTAGACTGTCTTCCAATTCGCCATCACCCTTCTTTTCAACAGGCAGAACACTATCAAATGGATTGGCATCAACTGTTTCAACTTGAGCAACAGGCATGTCCCAAATGTTTAAAGTTTTTGTGACGGGAATTTCTTCCTCACTAAATGCTGGTGCGCGTTGTTCGACCCATACCTGAAAACAACGCCGACCATTTGAAACGACAGGAGACACCTGGACCTTTGCATTAAAAGGAGCACCTGATGTTCGTCGCATTGTTAGCACTAGATCTGCATTGAACTTGGAGGAGCTTGTCACACTCGCTAGGTATTTAGCAAAAACCTCGTACTCGTTAACGTCGATGAGTTTTTTTAAGGGAAAACGCTTTAATTCAGCAATAGACTCTGCCGAAAACATGACAAGAAAAGGGATATTAGCATGAATGAACTTCCCATCAGCCATGAGCGCAATTGCATGATTACTGGAGTCAACCAACTTCAGCATTCGACTTTCTGACAAGTGAAGTAATGATTTACATCGTCGAAAGTCTTTTTTCAATATGACGTATTGCATTACAAACTGCAAAGCCAGATCAAACTCACGCAACTCGGCGCTATGTATCAGACGACATTTTTGTAACCCGACCTGAACGAATGGCACATCGTCGTCAATGAAATGCTGAGTGGGGTCAATCAACTCAACAACAATACAGTCTATGTTATTGCTGCGAAGTTTTTTAAATAAAGGAATGAAGTTTGCCTTAGCATTATATTTTAAAAAGACAATATCGACAGAGGATCGATTTAAAAATAATTCAAAGACATCGGGCTTAAGAGCAGCCTCATTAACTCTTAAAGAAGCGTACGCAGACCTAAGCTGCCGAACCACAGCAGTATGCTGCGCTTCAGTGAAGCCAATAACGATGCTATTAAGAGTGGGATTACGCATAGCCTAGAAACTACCGGCTTGCCACATACAACGCAGCCGGTAGACAGACTATCGAACCAAGTTATTAGATCAGCTGTAACCTAGATGAAATCCCAGACATCGCTGAAGTCACTTTCTTCCTCGTCTGGCTCGTTATCTTTTTGGTCCAATACAACATATTGGCAATAGGCAAAGCTACCCAAACATTCATCAATGGCAATCAGTTGAACCTGCTCTTCTCGATCACCAATATTAATTTTCAAAATATCTTCTATCAGCAGCATATGGCCGGGTAGCAGTAGGGAGGGCTCATCTCTTATTGCCTCAATTTTTGGCAACATCAATCCATTAATAGGCAGCCTCTGAGGTACCTCACGATTGATAATTGCACTAATCGATATACTCACTGCTCTCGGAGAAAGCAGCTCTGCACCAAAACATAAACCTTTATCCCGATAAAAATCCATCCACCGGATCACTGCAATTTGCCAATTATCAGATTGATCAGCAGGATCACGCAGTGCCAAAACTTCACCTACCCTCGCAGAAGAAGGCTCAATGACTTTTTGACGAAAACAATACCCTTTGGCACTACTATTATCGATATACCAAGGTTGAATCTCGATATCTGTATCTTCTAAAGAGGTTTCAATATCAATTTCTACCCAAGGACTTGAAGCTGCTTCACCATAGGATAGTTTTTCATACAGCTCATCTTCTGCGTTAGTTGTTTCTTCTACGCTTTCTTCAGTAGCACCGCTTACTGCAACGACTGAGAAAACATCACTTAAGCGCATCACTACACCCGCAACATCATCTCTATCAAATCGTTTATTCTTGCGGCTACTTGAAGAAGTTAATCTAGACAACAGGCGGTTGGCCAAACCACGATTCAGCATAGGCTGATCTTCGTGCAAGCCAAAACTAGAGTTAGAGGTCATCTGAATAAAGTCTTTTAAAACATCTTCGATCTTAGACACGTCAAAGATTCGACTTGTTGGAGAATTCAGCACTTCGCTCGCAGGCATCAGCGCCGCAGGCTCATCACTGTTCAGTAGTGCGATATGGGCATAATCTCCCTTAATGCTATCAACGTCATCTAGAATATCAACCGTGTTTATGACACTGGCAAAAAACTTCTCGAGGCGATCGATTTCACCTTGTCTCAAGCTGTTGGGGACACCCAATGCTACCAGGTTGAATAGTTTATAATAAGACTCGATAGTGAACGGTTCACTTCGTCCGTCAAGGCTTTCTGGAATCGGTTTTTGATGCACCAAATTTTCGCAAGCTAACAAGTACAAATGGTGTATGTCGTGCCAAATATTGGGCTTCGATTTAACGTAAATACCATAACTGTTAACGAGCGTGCGTCCCATGTATCGGATAGCCCTTCCTATAGCTACGGTTAAACGCTTCTGGCTATCGCCTCCACGAGTTAACATATCTAAAGCGGCCAGCTGATACGAACCTGCTAGCTCTAATTGTAACGCTTGCTTTAGATCAAATACTTTTTGGCTTCGTTCTGGCAAAGGGAAAGATCGAGTTGAAAAGTGACGGTCCAAGTTTTCCAGTGCAATATTGACATATGGCAATAATACTTCTGTTATTTCGATACGGACTGCCGGCGCCAATGGGTGTTGATTCAAGGCCACTAAACTCTGATATAAAACACGTGTGACTTCGCCCATATTGGTTAGCGGTAGGTCTTGGACCCAGTTTTTCGCTTGTGACACTGATGTTAATAAAACGGCATCTGTTTTCTTTTTTGCGGGGCTTGAAAGCAGGCTCATCAACCTCTCCACTTGATTTTTATTATTAGTTATAAAAACTATACCACCAACTGTTTAATTTAGTGACAACCGTCCGACGGATGCGAATAAGTATTTTGGCAAGTAATCCTTTTAAAAACTTATCTTAAAGGCTGTTTTCCAGTTATTATGTCCGGATTAGTTTTATCAGGAGCATAATCAAGTGGCTAGTTACAATACCAGCGAATTCAAGAGTGGCCTCAAGTTCATGATGGATGGCGACCCTTACAACATAATAGAAAATGAATTCGTTAAACCGGGCAAAGGCCAAGCTTTTAGTCGAGTAAAGATTCGTAACCTCAAATCAGGTCGGGTTTTAGATAAGACCTTTAAGTCTGGCGAGAAAGTTGAAGCTGCGGATGTGATGGAAGTTAACGCTGAATACCTCTACACAGATGGTGAATACTGGCACTTTATGGAGCCAACCTCTTTTGAACAATATCAAGCTTCTTCTACTGCTGTTGCCGATGTTTTAAATTGGTTAAAAGATCAAGAAACTTACATAGTAACACTGTGGAACGGTGAACCTTTAAGCATCTCGCCACCAAATTTTGTTGTGCTAAAAATCACAGAATGCGATCCAGGCATCCAAGGGAATACAGCACAAGGTGCAACTAAGCCAGCCATTGTTGAAACAGGCGCGGCGATTAAAGTCCCTCTTTTCGTAGAAGAAGGCGAGCTAGTGAAAATTGATACCCGTACTGGTGAATATTTATCGCGTGCTAAAGAAGCATAAACTATGCATTGGGAACCTAGCGGCGACCAACATAGCCGAATTGAACGTGCCAACATGCTGCGTAAAATTCGAGAGTTTTTCTATGAAAAAGGAGTGCTTGAGGTTGAAACTCCAGCACTCTCATCTGCCGCAAATACCGACCCATTTATAGAGTCGTTAAAAGTAGCAACAACGCAAACAGGCCAAGAAGAACAACGCTATCTTCATACCTCTCCTGAGTATGCAATGAAACGTCTACTGGCTGCAGGCAGTGGCGATATCTATCAGATTTGTAAAGTATGGCGGGCAGAACCCTCTTCTCGTCAGCACAATGCCGAGTTCACTATGCTCGAGTATTACCGCTTAGGTTTTAAGTTATCCACGCTCATGACAGAAGTGAATACCCTGCTACTTTCTTTGATTCCAAATATCACTAAAGAAAGTCATTACACATCTTATGCGTCACTGTTTCTTGATAATTTAGGCTTTGACCCCCATACAGTTAATGAGCAATTGATTAACTCAGCAGTAAATGATCTTGTGCCAGGGTTTATAGGGGATCTGGATCGTCAATCCGCTTTAGATTTACTGCTTTCTCATTGCATTGAGCCTCTTTTCCCAAAAGATCGTTTAACGTTTGTTTACGATTACCCGGGATCTCAAAGTGCTTTAGCAAAAACAGAGTTTTCAATAGACCATCCAGACGTGTTAATCGCAAAGCGTTTCGAGGTTTATGCTGGAAACTTAGAGCTTGGTAATGGCTATGAAGAGCTTACCTCCGCTGCAAAAAATGAGACCGTACTGAAAAACGAGTTAGACACTCGTCGCAAAATGAATTTACCATTAGAAGCGATTGATCAACGCTTCTTGGCAGCAACAAAAGCAGGCCTCCCGGAATGTTCAGGCATCGCAATTGGAATTGACCGCGTACTAATGTTACAAAACGGGGTATCTGAGATCAAACAGGTGATGAACTTCAGCTGGGAAAATGCATAATTACAGCACAACAAAATGTGGCATACTGTGCACCAAATTATTCTGCTCACGGCAGGAAAACTAACGTAACACTCAAATTTAAACCTCGGAGAACACTATGAACTTTTTCATTTCAGACGCGATGGCTGCAGATGCAGCACCTCAGGGTGGTGGCTTACAGTTGATTATAATGATGGCGATTTTCTTCGGTATCATGTACTTCATGATCATTCGTCCGCAGCAAAAACGCGCAAAAGAGCACAAAGCACTCATTGATTCCATTACAAAGGGTGACGAGGTTGTTGCAGGTGGCGGTATTATCGGTAAAGTAACCAACGTTGGCGATAACTTTATTGAAATGAGCGTGTCAGATAATACGTCGATTAAAGTCCAGCGCCAGGCGGTTGCTCAAGTAATGCCTAAAGGCACGATGAAGAACCTGTAATTTTCTAATAACAAACGATTACAGCCCTGATTTTTCAGGGCTTTTGCATAACCGGATTATAAAAATGAATCAAAATCCACTTTGGAAATATCTGCTATTGATTGCAGTTTGTGCTATCGGTTTTATTTATGCGATGCCAAACCTGTATCCATCAAATCCAGCACTGCAGATATCATTGTCCAATACTAATGATAGCTTTGCAGGGAATGAGCGAGAGTCAATTACTAAATCATTGACTGATGCGAATATTGCTATCAAGAAAATTGAAGATAAAGACGGCAAGTTGATGGTGCACTTTGCTGACACTGATGCGCAGTTTGCAGCGGTAGATCCAGTAAAAGCCACCCTCGGCAGTAAATACACAGTTGCTCTGAATCTTGCTCCAACAACTCCAGACTGGCTAGGTGGTGCAGGTGCACAACCTATGTACCTAGGCTTAGACCTTCGTGGAGGTGTTCACTTCCTTATGGAAGTTGACATGGACGAGGCGGTTAATAAAGCCGTTTCACGCTACAAAGATGAGTTGGGTGGCTATCTAAGAGAGAAAAAGCTTAGGTATTTGGGCGTCATTAGAGAAAAGGATGACAGCCTTACTGTTAAATTTAAGGATCAAGCAGCGCTTGATGCTGGTTTAAAAGAATATAACCGTCAGTATCAAGGACAGCTTGAATTTACTCAGATTGAAGCGACTAAGGGTACGGCTTTAAGCGCTGTCATCAGCAAGCAAAACCTGATTGATACGAAGAAGCTCGCACTTCAGCAGAATATTACAACACTTCGAAATCGAGTGAATGAACTTGGTGTTTCTGAGCCAATTATTCAACAGCAAGGCCTTGAGCGTATTGTGGTTCAATTACCGGGTGTTCAAGACCCTACCAAGGCAAAAGAAATCCTTGGTGCAACTGCGACGCTTGAATTCAGAATGGTGGATGAAAACAACAATGCATTTGACGCACAGGCTAATCGACGAGCTCCTGTTGGCAGCTTGTTGTATCAGGAGCGTAATGGTAATCC
>CALHTA010000297.1 GCA_938038645.1 uncultured Thiotrichaceae bacterium | reverse complement strand
GTCCACTCTGCAGGCGGCACATTGTTTTTGATGGCAGCGTTTTCAGCCGGCAGACCAAATGAATCCCAACCCATCGGTTGCAGCACGTTTTTACCCAGCATGCGCTGGAAACGGCTGATTACGTCACCGATAGTGTAGTTTCGCACGTGTCCCATGTGGAGCTTGCCACTAGGATAAGGAAACATAGACAGGCAATAGTATTTTTCTTTGCTCTCGTCTTCCGTTACGGTAAACGCATCGTTTTCATCCCAAAAGGTTTGAACCGATGCTTCAACAGTGGAGTGGTCGTATTGTTCCTGCATAAGACTTAACTGCTTGTAATTCTGTAAAGTGAGGAAGGATACCGAGGATTAAACTTGTCGGCTAGTCATGAATGATGGTTAATTGGGATATTTGCTATCCTGTAGGGTTATTTACACTGCTGTAAACCCTGTGCTAAAAATGACAAACCCTTCGGAGAAATAAAGACTTAGTGTGAAATTAATCACTTACCGCCTTTTTTATACCTTTTTATTTTGCATTGCGATTATTTTCACAATGCAATCTTCTCCTCTGTTAGCCGCCGATTTATCTCAACAGGCCTCGCCTTATTTGCGTGCTCACGCTGATGATGCTGTTAAATGGCAGCCGTTTGATGATGCGGCATTTGCACAAGCTAAACGTCTTGATAAACCTATTTTATTAACCAGCGGCTATTTGTCCTGTTATTGGTGTCACCGTATGGCTGAGGACAGTTTCCGTCAGCAGGCTGTGGGTGCGGTTATTAATAAGCGGTTTATTCCTATTTTATTGGACCGTGAATTAGAACCTGAAGTCGATGCTTACTTGCAGGCGTTTATGACGCAGCAGCGGGGATTTGGCGGTTGGCCACTAACGCTTATTCTTACGCCGGATGCGAAACTTATTGCGGGCTTCAGTTATCAACCGGCTGAAACGGTTTTAAAAACACTTGCTAGTTTTGAATCGAGTTGGACAACTAAACGCAGTGCGGTTGAAGCGAGTGCTGTTAAAAAGATGGTGCGCCTTGAGAAATCATTTGGATCAACTAGCAATGCCTTTCCTTTAGATATTAAAAAGCTGCTAAATAACTTCCTGTCACAAACTGAACGGATTGCTGACAATGACTTCGGTGGCTTTGGACAGACGGAGAAATTCCCCTTTGCGCCACAGCTAGCGACGTTGCTACACATTGATAGCATTCATCAGGATCCTCAGCTTCGTCAATTTTTAGAGACGACGCTGCAAGCGATGATAGGCGGTGGCCTGCGAGATCATGTTGGCGGAGGGTTCTTTCGATACAGCGATACGCATGAATGGTCTGCGCCACATTTTGAGCAGATGCTTTACACCCAAGCACTACTTGCGCCGCTATTGTTAAATGCTGGAAAACAATGGCGGAAACCGGCTTATTTAGATGCAAGTCGAGAAGTCCTGCTGGGGATGATTAAGTTTTTTCAGCGTGACGATGGTTTGTTTAGAGCGGCTTTATCGGCTGTGAGCAAGGACGGTATCGCGGGGGGATATTATCTCTGGTCTGAAAAAAAGCTGCGTCAGTTACTGGGTAAACAGTACACATCAGTCTACCCACTGCCTGTTGGGAGTCAGAAACATTACTTGCCATTGATACAAGCTAACGGCAAAAACCGACTAAACATCAGAGAGAAGCTTTTAACTGCTCGCACATCCAGAAAACTGAAAACGGATGAAAAAGCGTTGCTTGGCTGGAATGGTTTAGCGTTGTCAGCACTGGCTCAAGGAATTGCGTTAAGCCCTGCGATTAGCGCTTCTGGTGAGCGATTATTTAAACAGTTACAGCCGCTGCTGACAGCAGGCGAGCTACCTCGGCTCATCGATACCCAAGCTGCTGGGCCTGCGCAACTTGCTGATCAGGTTTATCTGGCCAAAGGTCTTTATGATTGGGCGCGCGCCACACAAAATGAGGCGATGCAGACACAATTGGTGACTCTGCTAAACGATATTTATAAGCGTTTTCATCTCGATGGAAATTGGCAAGCAGCGACGGATAAACCGCTTATTGGTAAGCTTCGCAGCACGGCGCTGGTCGATAATGAATTGCCCTCTGCCAGCGGTGTTTGGTTAAGCCTTGCCAGTCAATTGCTCGGCGGTAATTTTAGCTCTGAGAGCAAAGCGGGTCGAGAATCTCTAATAGCGTTGCAACAAGCCTTAAATACGGTTCGTGAGAAACTGCCAGACACCTTAGAAGACAATGCCTTTTTCCATGGAACAAGCTTGACCGCCCTACTCAAACTCTCCATTCAAAAGCACAGCCAACAGGAACCTGCGAAGTGACTGAATCCAACCATTATTTACCTGCAAAAGCTGACAGCCTTAAGCCTTTCTATGGCTGGCTAATCTTGTTTGGACTGATGGCGTTTGGCGCCTTTTTGCTGTGGTGGCACAAACTCTGGGCGATCGTATTTACTCAAGATCAAACCTATCTTTCTGGAATTATTGTGGTGTTGTTTCTGCTGACAACTCTTTATCTTGGGCGCTGCGCGTGGAGAATTTCTCATGAGCAACGTTTAGCGGAGGCACTGTTGGATGAAGCAGTTTCAAATACCACCAATGCTCATAATTCAACCCCCCATAATAGCTGGGCGG
>CALHTA010000296.1 GCA_938038645.1 uncultured Thiotrichaceae bacterium | reverse complement strand
GTAAGCTGTGAGTGGAACAAGCACCGCTTAAATATCATCGATACACCGGGACACGTTGACTTCACAGTTGAAGTTTACCGTTCACTAAAAGTATTGGATGGTGGTGTTGGTGTATTCTGTGGGTCAGGTGGTGTTGAGCCTCAGTCAGAGACTAACTGGCGTTATGCGAATGACTCAAAAGTTTCTCGTATCATCTTCGTTAACAAGCTGGACCGTTTAGGTGCTGACTTCTATCGCGTTACAAAGCAGGTTGAAGATGTATTGGGTGCGAATCCACTCATCATGGTTCTGCCAATCGGTACAGAAGATGATTTCACAGGCGTTGTTGACCTACTAACCCGTAAAGCATGGGTATGGGACGGTTCTGGCGACCCAATGAATTACAAAATCGAAGATGTTCCAGCGGACATGGTCGATCAGGTTGAAGAATACCGCGAAAAGCTGCTTGAAACTGCAGTTGAGCAGAACGACGAAGCGATGGAAATGTACCTAGAAGGCGAAGAGCCTGAAATGGACGTTATCAAAGCGTGTATCCGTAAGGGTACTAAAGAGTTGGCGTTCTTCCCAACGTACTGTGGTTCGGCGTTTAAGAACAAAGGTGTTCAGTTAGTATTGGACGCGGTTGTTGACTACCTACCGAACCCTGTTGAAGTTGACCCACAGCCAGAAGTTGACGCTGAAGGTAACGAGACGGGCGAATTTGCAACGGTTGATGCTGACAAGCCATTACGCGCACTTGCATTTAAGATCATGGATGACCGTTATGGCGCCTTGACCTTTATCCGTGTTTACTCAGGTAAGCTTGAGAAAGGCATGAGCATTCTGAATACCTTTACGGGTAAGACAGAGCGTGTGGGTCGTATCGTTGAAATGTCTGCGGATGACCGAATCGAGCTAGATTCTGCACAGGCTGGTGACATCGTTGCTATCTTGGGTATGAAGAACGTTCAAACGGGTCACACATTATGTGATCCTAAGTTCCCAGCGACATTGGAGCCTATGGTGTTCCCAGAGCCTGTTATCTCTATCGCGGTAGCGCCTAAAGATAAAGCCGGTGCTGAGAAGATGGGTATTGCGATCGGTAAAATGGTTGCTGAAGATCCTACTTTCCAAGTTGAGACTGACGAAGATTCTGGTGAGACAATTCTTAAAGGAATGGGTGAGCTTCACCTAGACATTAAGATTGACATCATGAAGCGTACTCACGGTGTTGACGTTGTTGTGGGTAAGCCACAGGTTGCTTACCGTGAAACAATCACGCAGGCATGTGAAGACAGCTACACGCACAAGAAGCAGTCGGGTGGTTCTGGTCAGTTCGGTAAGATCGACTACATCATCGAGCCAAACGAAGCGGGTGAAGGTTTCTCATTCGAGTCAAAGGTTACGGGTGGTAACGTACCTCGTGAATTCTGGCCTGCGGTTGAGAAAGGTTTCAAGACCAGCATGGACAGAGGTGTTCTAGCAGGCTTCCCTTGCTTAGACCTTAAAGTCACATTGATGGATGGTGCTTTCCACGCGGTTGACTCATCGGCACTAGCCTTTGAAATCGCAGCGAAAGGCGCTTACCGCCAGTCTTTGCCTAAAGCCGGCCCTCAGTTGATCGAGCCTATCATGGCCGTTGACGTGTTCACTCCTGACGATCACGTGGGTGATGTTATCGGTGACCTTAACCGTCGTCGTGGCATGATCAAGTCTCAAGAGTCTGGAGTAACGGGTGTTCGCATTAAAGCGGAAGTACCGTTGAGTGAGATGTTTGGTTACATCGGTGACTTGCGTACCATGACTTCTGGTCGTGGTCAGTTCTCTATGGAGTTCGCGCAATATGCACCTTGTCCAAATAATGTTGCTGAAGCGGTTATTAAAGAGACAAAAGAGCGTGAAGCGGCTAAGTAATTTCAGCCCAGTAATTTCACTGCTTTAAAGAACAGAACGGCCGGAGATTTTCTTCCGGCCGTTTTTGTTTGTGTGGAGGCAACATGAAGCAATCAGTAAAACTTCACCCAAGCTGGTTAGCAGCGGTTGGTGATGAGTTTGACAAGCCCTATATGCAGCAGCTTAAAGACTTTCTAATCGAAGAAAAAGCCGCTGGTAAAAACATCCTACCCAACAGTGCACTTTGGTTTAATGCGCTCAACAGTACGCCTTTCGAAGCTGTCTCGGTGGTTATTTTGGGTCAGGATCCTTACCCAACCCCCGGACATGCACACGGTCTGTGTTTTTCGGCATTACCCGATGTAAAACCCTTGCCAAAATCACTGATTAATATTAATAAAGAACTTATTGATGATTTAGGGATCAATAACTCTCACACTGCATGTTTGCAGCCTTGGGCAGAGCAGGGGGTGTTACTGTTAAATTCGGTGCTTACCGTTGTGGCAGGAAATGCAAATTCGCATAAAGATAAAGGTTGGGAAAAATTTACCGATGCCATTATCCAAGCAGTGAACGAGCGCGATGAACCTGTTGTTTTCATTCTTTGGGGCAGCTATGCACAAAAGAAAGCGGCATTTATAGACGAGCAAAAACACTGTGTAATTAAGGGAGTCCACCCTTCACCCTTGTCGGCCTATCGTGGTTTCTTTGGTAGTAAACCGTTTTCCAGAACGAATAGTTTTCTAACGAAAATTGCTAGGAAACCTATTAACTGGCAACTCTAATTATATAAGGTACTTGAGGATGCAATATCGCCCTGAAATTGATGGATTAAGAGCACTCGCTGTTATTCCTGTTGTGTTATTTCATGCCGGTATCGCTGGCTTTAGCGGTGGCTTCGTTGGTGTTGATATTTTCTTTGTTATCAGCGGTTATTTGATCACCTCCATTATTTTAAACGAGCAACAAAAAGACAGTTTTACGCTGGCAGGCTTTTACGAAAGACGTGCGCGACGTATTCTCCCAGCGTTGATGCTGGTCGTACTCCTGAGCGCTGTAGCGGCTTGGTATCTGCTGTTGCCGGCTGAGCTAGTTGATTTTGGAGAAAGCCTCGCCTCCGTTGGTGTATTTGCTTCAAACATCCTGTTTTGGACTCAAAGTGATTACTTCGCTACAACCTCTGAATTTATCCCCTTATTGCATACCTGGAGTTTAGCGGTTGAAGAACAGTTCTACCTTATTTTCCCTGTGTTCATGATTTTCACCTTGGCTTGGACCAAGGCTAAGCGTCTCTCAGTGTTAACTTTCGTGGCAGTACTCAGTTTAATCTTTTGTGAGTGGGCGTGGCGAAACGCACCTGAAGCTAATTTCTTCCTAGCACCTTCTCGTGTTTGGGAGCTCATGGCGGGAGTTTTGTGTGCGTTCTATTTGCAACAAGCACGAGACCCTAAATTACTCATTCGACAACTTGCTAGCGTTGCTGGCTTACTGATGCTGGTGTATTCGATTGCCTTTTTAGATAAAAGCATCCCATTCCCCAGTCTTTACGCCCTGATTCCCGTTGTCGGCACTGTGTTAATTATTCTCTTTACTGATAAAAACACGCTAGTTGGCAAGATTCTTTCGCTTCCGTTCATCGTCGGTGTAGGCCTCATTTCTTATAGTGCTTACTTGTGGCATCAGCCGTTGTTTGTTTTCGCCCGACTTAACAGTATGGATGAGTTGAGTGTGATGACACTTTTAGGCTTAAGTATATTAGCGTTCATAATGGCCTTCATAAGCTGGCGTTGGGTGGAGAAACCCTTTCGAAATCGTAATTGGTTAAGTCAAAGACAAGTGCTGTGGATGGCAGCGTTATGTAGCTTGATTTTAATAAGTTTAGGACTGATTTTCGTCCTTGGTGGGGGTTTCGATGAAAGATTTGTCACTTTGGAGAACTCAATCGCTACGATATAGTCACATTCTTTTCAATAACGGGGGTTAAATATGAAAAATCAATCAAATACTTCAGGTTATGGATTAGGGCTAGCAATCGGTTTATTCTCATTGGCCATGTCGCTTAATACGGCGCAGGCTAACAATCAGGATTTACTAAAGGCGGCAAACCCTGCCATTAACAAGCAATACGTACGAGCTGAGTTTGGAAAGTTTCAAAACAAAGCATTTGATGCGAATGATCCACGAAAAAAATTACTGATTATCGGGGATAGTCAGGCTCAGGATTTTGTTAATAGTGCAATGGAACACCAGTTTCTAAATGGGTTTCAGGTGCGTACCCGCCACATACCGGCAAAGTGCCAGCCCTTTTTAGGGGATCCTTCACAGTCAGGTGTTGAAAGTAAAGATAGGGCTTTTTGTGAAAGTGTAGAAACACTTAGTAAATCTAAAGCGCAAATTGAAAAAGCGGATATTGTCATTCTTGCAGCACTATGGCGCGATTGGGCGGTGTCACAGTTACCGCAAACCATTGCTAATTTGCAGTTAGATGCAAATCAGAAAATCGTTGTTTTGGGTCGTAAGAGCTTTGGCAAAATCTCGCTGCGTCATTATTTAAGAATGACGGCGGATAAGCGCAAAGCACTTAGAAATCCTATCAATGAAAAATTTCTTAATGCCAATCAACAAATGAAACAATATTTACCTGCTCACGTGTTTGTGGATCAGTATGCGTTGATCTGCGGTGAAGGCCAAAATACGTGTCCAGTGTTCACACCAAAAGGTGAGTTAATCTCTTTTGACGGGGGGCATTTAACAAAGCCTGGGGCAAGTTATGTTGGGGAGAAAATATTCTCAAGTGCAGCACTTGCATCACTGAAGTAAAAAAAGGACTCCCTGTGACTTGTTACAGGGAGTTTTTTGCACGAAAAAAGGGCGGCTAAAAAGCCGCCCTAAAATTATCGCCAAAGCGATTATTTTGATGGCTCGTCCCAAGTGCAGGGAGAACCAAGGCCCGAGCAGTCCTTGCCCCAGGTTTTGTTGCAGTTAGAACCACTATGGTGAGTCGTTCTAGGTCAGCAATTTTGGTGAATCGCATCGCTTATAAAGTTAAGCGCAACCAACACCAAAATAAGCTCAGCGCTTATCAAATTCTTTCCTTAAACTTATTTCTTGTACATGCTTTGTAAAACACTAAGCGATGATTTAGTCCCGCCTTTAGATTTCGACGTGATACGAAAATGTTGATTCGTGATAGGGCGAGGGATTGAGAGAGTATTTCCTTCTACCTCAATTTCAGGAAGCTCTTCGATTATGTAAACTGGCTTTTCAATCACTTGATGCAGTGTCTGTGCCTCAATGGCACCCAAGTTCTCCCAAGCCATCTCGTTATCAAGCACACGGTCTTGGTCAAAGATAAATAGACCGTTTGTATTAGAGAAATTGCCCGCTATCTCTTCCTGGCGCGTACTTTGGATATAAGCTTCTCCTGCGTTTAATGCAGACTCAGCAGACTGAAACGCCAACTCTTTATCTCGTAAGTTAGCCGACATTTTTTGCTGCAAAACGGTCGTTCTTGCCGAAGAGATGACAATAACAGACAGCACCATAATTAAAGTGAGTCCTAGAACCAATACAGCACCGGATTGTTTTTTTCCAGATAGTTGACGTTGTTTTATTTTCATATGTCGCTCTAGTATCCGATATTTCGGTTTCGAAGTGCGATAGTGGAGGTATAGACCCGACGCAGATAGCTGTCATTTTCAGGAATCGATACTTTCACACCATTAAAATTAATATTTTGTGGTTCTGTTAACAGGTTGTCTTTGAAAGAGCGAAGCAGCAAGCTCAATCGAATGCTGACGACATTTCTCCAATCGCTGACTTCATCAGCACTCACATAATAATTAGGAGATTTGTTATTGTTGGTGTCTTCACCGTAGAAGATTTGCATGCTTTCTAAACCTTCAAGTATCTCCTCGCTTTGCCCAAGTTTTCCGTCATTGCCAAGCTTGTGTACAAACAGAGAAGATAAATTACTGTGTTCTTGATTGCGTTTACCGATGTAGAAAACTGACTGCTTGAGGACTTGAAGACTAGCCGTTGCAATATTAATGCCGGCTGGGTTAAACGCGGTGTTACCCGGATTACTGCAGGCTGCAGGAGATATCTCAACACGCTGATCCGTGCTGGAGCAGGGAGTGCCATCAGCAGTGTCGCATGCACAGGCTTGGGCAAAAGTAATGGTTTTACAGTCATTCAGAACCACGACATCGCCTTGTTCAAGATCTATCTCAGAAAAGGTCATTTCATCAGCGGTTACCGTATTAATCGTTCCAGACTTATCGGCAGTGTGCCAAACTTTTAAAATGTCTGAGTTTCTCACTGAGCGAATCCCATCATCCAAGACCGCATCGCTGGTTCCTGACCAATGAGAGTTCGGTGTAACCAAGACCTTAGCGTCAACAGCCGTGGTATAAGCATCGCCTTGACCGGTGTTTTTAGCTTCCCAGCCTTCAATGGCTATCCAAGGGCGAAATGTGCCTTCATTGAAATTCAAGAGCGACTTAACATTTAACTCTGAGGGTGATTTACAGCCCAAATTACCGGCTTTTTGAACGATATTGGTTATCACTGAAAATGCAAATCTTGCATTCTCTTGGAGCTCTGTTTCAGCAATAAGAATGTTATTAGCGCGCTTCGTAGCCATAAACACTTGGGAAATCCCGCCAATGACAATGATTCCTAAAATCATGGCTATCA
Organism: uncultured Thiotrichaceae bacterium; assembly: GCA_938038645.1. Lineage (GTDB taxonomy): Bacteria > Pseudomonadota > Gammaproteobacteria > Thiotrichales > Thiotrichaceae > Leucothrix. Next base: position 3,516 of record CALHTA010000296.1, on the reverse strand, counting down.
ATAATTCAATTAAGGTCAGGCCCTGCTGATGGCGTTTTTTATTTATTGTAAAGATGCTCATTTGAATGCCGCCGTTATTACTGCCCGTCGGGTTGAATCATCGGAATCTTTCCACCAAATCTTAATCGCGTAGGTGTCACCAGAACCATCACAATTTGGCGTGTTGGGTGTACCGTCGTCAGGGGAGGTGTCGAGGCAAACAGTGCCAGAACCACCAGGTAACTTGGTTGATATGCTATCCGTATCTTCACCTGTCCACTCAAACATATCGTTCTGGGCCATCTGCAACGTGTCACAACCCGCCAAGGTGTAACAGGTCGAATGTCTCGTTGCGGTTGGCATGTGATAGTAGCCTTCACGCTGTCCCGCGACATTGGACCGTATCCGCTCTAACATATCGTGGGCAATAATAATGGCTTGTGTTTCAAAGTAGGCGGAACGGTTGAACTGTTGTGATTTGATTTGCATACCTGCTGTCCCTAGCAAGCCAAATGATAAAACGATCACAGCAATTAAGACTTCGAAAAGTGTAAATCCATTGTTTTTATTGGGATTAGATCGATTCATGGGCAACGCACATTTATTTCATAAGGTTCTGCGACTCGACTCCGGCCAGAGTTTGAAACGATCATGCCTCTTTTACCTGCTTCACCTCGACTATCACAAAATGCAAACTGTGCTGAAAACCCATAGGCTGAACCCTCAGGGTCAAAAGTAATTCGGTCCGTATTTCCAATCATCTTAAGGCGGCTGGACAGTTTGTTTTTCGTGGCAAGAATCGTTTCATTAGTATCAATAGTTCCATCGTTATCTAAATCATCAAATACCAACCATCCATAGCTCCAGATTTGCGCTTTCTTTAAACACTGATTTCCTGAGATATTACTAGGACATAACGTCGCGTTATTACCACGAGTTACAGCGGTGCTTCGTGTTATCGCCAAGTCAGACATTAAATCATTGTGCAGAGCCGTCATTTGATTATCTCGCAGCAATGAAATCAGCCCAGGCGTCACCGTTGCCATCAATATGACAGCAATTGATAGGGTCATCAGGAGCTCAACTAACGTAAATCCGTTCTGCTTAAGTTTCATATTTACCTTAATTTCTTCCAAGACATACGGCCGGAGAAACGACTGTTAGATTCACGAAGCATTTCAATGGTGCCGCCCGTTCCAGTCAAGTACTTACCCTCGATACGCGTGCTATGCGTGATAATGGCGGGTGGCTCAAACAACATGCCGACTGATTCTTTCTTTACACCAGAAATAATCGTTTCCTTCCCGTTATAATTAAAGCTGTCCTCGTTAGTAAATTCCTTATCGTTATTCATGTCGATTGGCGCAACCGATAAGCGATTTCCATCGAGCGCATTGAGCTCCATAACCCAACTACTGCCGTCCCATGCACATTCGCTTTGCGAAGGCGATAGCGTCACAAAAATTAATCGGCCCTCACGCAGCAGGGCCTGTGAGATAACCTGCTCCCCATCAGTGCCATTGTCTGGAGGGGTTAATAAATTCATGAACCAGCCTTGGTGCTCAGGATAGTTAACAGGATTAATTGAAGTAATTCGGCTCTTCATGCCAGAACCCGTTTCTACCTCATGCATAATCGTTTGCTCTACAAGCTTGTTTTTGTCAGTGAGTTGATCATTATCATGTAAGCCATAGAACGTATCGTAGTGACCATCTTGGTTAGTCTTAAAGTTGTCACCTAAATCGGTATACTTTCCCGTGCCAAAATAGACCATTAATCCGCCCGCAGGGTTTCTTCCTACCTGTGGCTTTGCCGTAATAGGCTTAGGTCTCAAACAAGCTGAATCCATGCAAGATCTAAACATTGGAGTGGGTTTATTAGAAGAAGTACGCGTTCTTGTTTCTATCGTTTTCACTGGCACAGGCTCATCATCATCTGCCGCGACAAGCGATGAAGAAAGCTTCAGCGTTCTGGCTGTACGCACCACTACAGGTACTCCGAACTTGCTTCCCCACTCTTCAGGATTGCTGCTGCTGACATCAAATGCCCACATATGCCCTTGAAGATCTCCGGCATAAATAACGTCAGTAATATAATCTCCATCACTATCAACTGCCGTGGGCGAAGACAAGCCATTCTTTGCAGTGGCTGAACCCATGCCAGTATCGATAGACTTGATCAGCTTGCCGGTTTCAATATCGATAATAAATAGGGCGGCACGGTCACTCAGGCTTTCATACCCATTAGCAACAATTGCTGCCCATTGGCCATTTTTCATTCTGACAACGATTGGCTCAGGAACACTTAAGCCCATCAGCTCTGCGTAAATTTCCTGATTGTCAGGCGCTTGATCCGCAGAAATCTCCCACAGCACGTCTTTTGCTGCAAATTTTTTGGGATTAGAGACGTCAAGCGCATAAATCGCTTTACCACCTAGCCCTAGAGTACCGAGAAGCACGTTATGCCACTCATTATTAAAGTAGGCATCGGCCACGCTTGATTTACCATCAACCAAATACTCATGCGGCAAGCAGTCAAGCGCGTCACAACCGTATTTCGGGCTACTTATTTTAGCGATTTTAGGCAGCACGTCATTAGGAATGTAAGAAAACAATTCCTCACCATCTTTCGCATCAAATGCGTGAAGCATACCGTCATTAGCGCCGACAAAAAGGGTGTCTTCAGTATTGCGCTTTTCCACTAGGAAATTCGGGTACTTGCTGCCTTCTTCTCCTTCAAGTCGTTTGTACCCAAAGTTAGTGTAACGGCCACGAAGATTAAGGTTGGAGTGAACAATGTCACCCAATATGTTCTCACGCATTCTTAGCGGGCCATTAAGGCTTTCATTGGCGTCACTTCCTTTCACCCAAGCTAACCTTGCTTTTCCCATCGACGCTTTTTGACCAGCACGAAGGGCGAGCTTTTGGCTACGCTGCAGCTGCTTCCAATTTAGCGGTATTCCAACGGAATCATCAGGTTTGTAAGTGAAAACATCGCGTCCACTTCTTTGCATGGTGTTGCTTGCAGACCATACCTTTGCTTTGACGTTGCCGTCTGCGTCTCTGGTTTTGAGTTTGAATGCGTTAATTTCGCCCTGCCAACTTTCATTGTCAAATGCCGCTTGAAAAATAAGCGTTTCAGAGCTCAATGCATGCGAATTTGTTGAAACACCACTTGTTGAGTAAAGGCCATGACCCAAATCATTCATGTCGCAAGATAGTGGTGTACCCGAGGTAGATACTTGGTAATCCTCTGTTTCACCATCGGTTGCGGGACCTTCTGGAGGAAGACCTGGTGAGGTTGACCAACGTATACGAATAAAAGTAGGGGACTCAGTGATAGTGAATGGTACTGATGCGTCAAACGAAATAACGCCTATCTCGGTAGCCGTGTCATTAACGCTACCATCTTGAATATCCTTTGCTATTTGTTCATTAGCATCGTCAAAGTCACCATCTCCATTCCAATCAATCCAAGCATGTAAAAAACCGTTTTCACCAAATACATTGGCTGTAATGGTTGTAGTAGAGCCTGCAA
>CALHTA010000295.1 GCA_938038645.1 uncultured Thiotrichaceae bacterium | reverse complement strand
TTATACATCTCATTAAGTATCGTGTAATGCCAAAAGGTCGCCCAACCTTCATTCATAACCTGAGTCTGTCGTTGAGGGTAAAAATACTGTGCCATTTTACGCACTATCCTCACAATCTCGCGCTGCCACGGCTCAAGGTGAGGTGCACTCTTCTCTACAAAATATAAAATATTTTCCTGTGGCTCTTCTGGAAATCTTACGCGTTTTGGCTCATCAATTTGCTTATGTGTATCGGGCAAGGTTCGCCACAAGTCATTAAGATGAGTCTGAATATAATGCTCACGCTCTTTTTGTCGAATCTTCTCCTCTTCTGCCGAAATCGGCACCGGACGTTGATAGCGATCAACACCATAATTCATCAGCGCATGGCAGGAATCTAACATCGACTCCACCGCATCAACGCCATGCCTTTCTTCACACTCGGCAATGTAATTTTTAGCAAACACTAAATAATCGATGATGGCTTCCGCATCCGTCCATGTACGAAATAAATAATTCCCTTTGAAAAAGGAATTGTGACCATAACAAGCATGCGCAATGACTAGGGCCTGCATCGTCATGGAGTTTTCTTCCATCAAATAAGCGATGCAAGGATCTGAGTTGATGACAATTTCATAAGCCAAGCCCATACGACCACGCGTATAGTTTTTCTCAGTAGAAACGTATTTCTTGCCATAGGTCCAATGGTGATAACTGACCGGCATTCCCACTGAAGCATAAGCATCCATCATTTGATCCGAGCGGATCACTTCAATTTGATTGGGATAGGTATCGAGTTTAAATTTATCTTTGGCGATACGAGCGATTTCTTGGTCGTATTGCTCCAGTAACTCGAATGTCCAGTCTGGCCCTGTTGAGATAGGTGTCCGTCGACTCATTTCACACCTCGCTCAAACAGCTGACGAAACACTGGGTAAATCTGTGAATTATCTTGCACTGCTTTTAAGTCGAAGCGATCACTAAAAATGCCACTTTGAATCGCTTTGTAGCTGTACCAAAGCTCTTGTGGTGGGCGCTTACCAATTTCAATGTAAGAAAAATGCTGAACACAAGGCAGAATCTTCTCATTAAGCAACTCCACGCACTGCTCAGTGTCACCCTGCCAATTATCACCATCAGAGGCCTGCGCCGCATAAATATTCCACTGACTCGGGGAATAGCGCGAAGTAATAATCTCATCCATTAATGTCAGCGCACTAGAAACCACCGTGCCGCCGGTTTCACGTGAATAGAAAAAATCATGCTCATTCACTTCAGACGCCGTATTGTGATGGCGAATAAAGACGAGATCTATTTTTTCGTAATTACGCTTTAAGAATAAATACAGCAAAAAGAAAAACCGTTTCGCCGTATCTTTGATTTCTTCGGTCATCGACCCCGACACATCCATCAAACAAAACATCACCGCTTTTGGTGAGGGCTGAGGCAGTTTAACCGTCAGGTTGTACTTAAGGTCAAACTCGTCGATATAAGGAATGGCGTTTAGCTTTCGAGAAAGCACTTCAATCTCAGCTAATATCTCAGCTTTGCGAGCCACTTCATCATCACTCAAAGGCTCTGTTAAGGATTCCAGCTCAAGTCGCAGCGCTTTTCTTCGACGACGGTTTTTGCCGCCCAGCGCTATTTTGCGAGCATGGGCACTTTTCAAAGAGCGAACCACATTGAGCTGACTAGGGCTCCCAGCCTCACTGTAGCCTGCGCGAACCATTTTAAACTCGCTGCTATCCGCTAACTGACGCTTCACCATATTGGGCAAGGCAAGGTCTTCAAACATGAATTCCAAAAACTCTTCTTGAGAAATTTGAAACACAAATTCGTCATCACCTTCACCAGAATCAGATGCTTCACCCTCGCCAGACCCTCCACCTTCTGACTGCGGAGGACGCTGTATTTTGTCACCAGTAGCAAACTCTTTGTTGCCGCTCAGCACAAAATTACGCTCGCCACCCTGACCGTGCCCAAAAACGGGCTCGTTGACATCGTCCTTAGGGATACTGATATCTTCCCCACGATCCATATCGGTAATACTGCGCTTCCCAATAGCTTCAGAAACAGACTGCTTGATCTGCTTACGGTAACGCCGCAAAAATCGTTGGCGATTAACCGTGTTCTTATTTTTACTATTTAAACGTCGATCGATGATGTATGGCATAAGCCCCTCTCAATCCAGTCTTATTGCGATTTCCTAACCCGTAGATACCACTCCGCTAATAAGCGAACCTGCTTATCGGTATAGCCTCTTTCGACCATACGATTAACAAAATTATCATGCTTACGCTGCTCTTCAGTCGAAGACTTAGCGCTAAAGGAAATGACAGGCAATAACTCCTCCGTGCTTGAGAACATTTTCTTCTCAATCACACGCCGCAGCTTTTCATAGCTTGTCCAGTCAGGATTTTTACCCTCATGATTGGCACGTGCACGCAGCACGAAATTAACCACTTCATGGCGGAAGTCTTTGGGGTTACTAATGCCTGCCGCTTTTTCAATTTTTTCCAGATCAGAATTTAAAGCATTGCGATCAAGCAGCTCACCCGTTTCAGGGTCGCGATACTCCTGATCCTGAATCCAGAAATCCGCATAGGTTACGTAGCGATCAAATAAATTTTGACCATACTCGGTATAAGACTCGAGGTAAGCCGTTTGAATTTCTTTACCAATAAACTGCACATAGCGAGGACTCAGAAACTCTTTGATATAGCCCATATATCGATCCTGGACTTCTTCACTAAACTGCTCGCGCTCGATTTGTCTTTCCAGCACGTACATTAAATGAACAGGGTTAGCCGCGATTTCAGTAGAATCAAAGTTGAACACTTTAGACAAAATCTTAAAGGCAAAACGAGTGGAAATACCGTTCATCCCCTCATCAACCCCAGCAGCATCACGATACTCCTGCATGGTCTTAGCTTTCGGGTCGATGTCTTTTAGTGTTTCACCATCATAAATGCGCATTTTTGAGAAAATGCTCGAATTCTCAGGCTCTTTCAAACGAGACAATACCGAAAACTCAGCCAGCATTTTTAAAGTATCAGGAGCACAGGGTGCTTGTGACAAAGAGCTGTTTTGCATCAGCTTCTCGTAAATTTTAATCTCTTCACTAAGGCGCAAGCAGTAAGGCACCTTGATAATCGACACACGATCAATAAAGGCTTCATTATTACGATCGTTTTTAAACGTCTGCCA
>CALHTA010000294.1 GCA_938038645.1 uncultured Thiotrichaceae bacterium | reverse complement strand
GACTAAACAATTGATCAACAAAATTTGAGGCCGTTAGCAAGGACAACAATGAAATAGCCCTTGCCTAGGCAGCCTTGAACAAAAGTCAATATCGAAATTGCTTAAATATGACTATTAGTGCGCCCGTAACTCATCTTCTGATTCAGCCACTGTTCTTTCAACCGCTTCTTCGGCAGAGTCCTCATATTCCTCTTCCGTTAGCGGAATTGGCATAGATTCAAGTGCGATTTCAAGAACTTCATCAATCCATTTTACCGGCTTAATAGTCAGTCCTTTCGTTACATTCTCAGGTACCTCAGCAAGATCCTTTTCGTTATCCTTTGGAATGATTACCGTTGTTATTCCACCCCTATGCGCTGCTAGAAGCTTTTCTTTTAAGCCACCTATTGGCAGCACTTCTCCACGAAGCGTAATCTCACCGGTCATTGCAACATCAGCCCGAACTGGGATGTCTGTCATTGATGACACAATGGCAGTTACCATACCCACACCGGCACTAGGACCATCTTTTGGGGTTGCCCCTTCAGGCACGTGAATATGTACACTATTAGACTTGAAGAACTTCTGAGAAATGCCTAGCACCCGAGCACGGCTTTTTACGACGGTCTCTGACGCTTGGATTGACTCTTGCATTACTTTACCAAGGCTACCAGTGCTTTTAATACTTCCGTTACCCGAAAGTTTTACACTTTCAATCGTTAACAGCACCCCACCCACAGAAGTCCATGCTAAACCCGTGACCTGGCCAATTTGGTTTTCTTTGTCAGCGCGGCCATAATCAAAGCGTTGTACACCTAGATATTTATTTAGGTTTCGCACGGTGACAGAAGTCTTCTCTTTTTTCTCTAGTAGGTGTTCTCGCACAACTTTACGGCATACCTTTGAAATTTCCCTTTCAAGACTTCTTACACCGGCCTCGCGGGTGTAATGTCGGACGATATCCATTAGCGCGGGATCGTTAATTTTTAACTCGTCTTTACGCAAGCCATTGGCTTTGATTTGCTTTGGTAACAAATAGTTACGAGCAATATTTAACTTTTCGTCTTCTGTATACCCAGGAATCCGAATAACTTCCATCCTGTCTAAGAGTGGCCCAGGGATATTCATACTGTTTGACGTTGCGACAAACATGACATCTGACAAGTCAAAATCGACTTCTAAATAATGATCCGCAAACGTGTGATTTTGCTCAGGATCCAATACTTCAAGCATTGCTGATGCAGGATCACCACGAAAATCAGTTGCCATCTTGTCGATTTCATCCAGCAAGAAAAGTGGATTTCTAGTGCCGATCTTACTCAAATTTTGAACGATTTTACCGGGAAGTGCGCCAATATAAGTGCGTCGGTGCCCTCTAATCTCAGCTTCATCACGAACACCACCTAATGCCATGCGTGTGTATTTACGCCCTGTGGCTCTAGCTATAGAGCGCCCCAATGAGGTTTTACCAACACCTGGAGGGCCAACTAAACACATAATTGGACCCTTCAACTTTTTAACACGCTGCTGAACAGCTAGATATTCAACAATACGTTCTTTGACCTTGTCCAAGCCATAATGATCTTCATCGAGCGTCGATTGAGCTTTTTTCAAGTCAGCGACAATTCTTGAACGCTTTTTCCATGGAATGCCAACCATCCAATCAATGTAGTTTCGAACAACAGTAGCCTCAGCTGACATCGGAGACATCATCTTAAGCTTTTCCATTTCCTTATTGGTTTTATCTAATGCTTCTTTAGGCATTCCAGAATTGGCAATTTTATTCGCTAACTCTTCATTTTCATTTGGCGCTTCGTCCATATCGCCAAGTTCTTTTTGTATCGCCTTCATTTGTTCATTGAGGTAATACTCGCGCTGGCTACGTTCCATTTGGTGCTTAACACGTCCACGAATACGTTTTTCAACCTGCAACAAATCAATTTCGCCTTCAACTAATTCAACAAGTTGCTCCAGACGCTCTTTTACATCAATTATTTCAAGGATTTCTTGCTTGGCCGAGACTTTCAGACCCAAATGAGCTGCCACAGTGTCAGCAAGCCTTGCTGGCTCATCAATACTGCTCAGTGAAGACAGCACCTCTGGTGGAATCTTTTTATTAAGCTTTACGTACTTATCGAACAAGTTAAGCAACATGCGAGACAGTAGGTCGACTTTTCGCTCATCAAAATCTTCTGACTCGGGTATAACGGCAATATTCGCCGTAAAATAACGCTCATCAAGATTCACTTTTTTAATCAGGGCTCTTTGACCACCCTCAACTAAAACTTTCAAAGTGCCATCAGGCAATTTTAGTAACTGAAGAATAGTCGCAAGGGTACCAATCTCATAAATATCATCGGCACCAGGATCATCAACTTCGGCACTACGTTGAGCAACCAAAAGTACTTGTTTATCACTTTCCATTGCTTCATCAAGCGCTAAGATTGACTTGTCTCGCCCTACAAATAGTGGAATGACCATATGAGGGTAGACAACTACATCTCTTAAAGTCAGTACAGGTACATTTTTTATCATTTTTGCTCGTGTCATTTTTACCTCGTTGCTAATGCTTTATTGCTAGCATCTGAAAGATATTGGGTTATAAAGACCCAATCTCAACGCTGGGGGAATAATAATTACAAAAAAGCCCCAACACTTGCGGAAGGGGCTTTGAGAACGATTTAATCAGCGGAAGAAACTTTCCGCTCTGGTTCAGTCTCTTTACTCTCGTATATTAAGTATGGCTGACTCTCTCCAAGCACTACAGATTCATCCACAACAACTTTCGTGACACTATCCTCAGAAGGCAAATCATACATTGTATCCAGTAAGATTTTTTCTAGAATGGTTCTCAAACCACGTGCCCCAGTCTTACGTTCCATTGCCTTTTTAGCGATGGCTAGCAAGGCATCATCACGAAAATCAAGCTCGCACCCTTCCATTTCAAAAAGCTTACGATACTGCTTAGTCATTGCATTCTTTGGCTCAGTCAAAATCCTAACCAAAGAGGTTGCATCCAATTCTAGAAGCGTTGCTACAACAGGCAGTCGACCAACAAACTCAGGGATCAGGCCATAACGAACGAGATCTTCAGCTTCAATCGCTTGAATAACGTCACCAAAGGACTTCTTGCCATCAGCTTCTTTAACCACTGCTGAGAAACCAATACTGCCCTTCTCTGTCCGGTCTTGGATAACCTTATCAAGCCCAGCAAAAGCGCCACCAACAATGAACAGGATATTTTTGGTATCAACTTGAAGGAATTCTTGCTGTGGATGTTTTCTTCCTCCAGCTGGCGGCACCGAAGCCACCGTTCCTTCAATCAACTTAAGTAATGCTTGCTGTACACCTTCACCAGATACATCACGCGTTATTGATGGGTTATCAGACTTTCGAGAAATCTTGTCGATCTCATCGATATATACAATACCGGTTTGAGCTTTTTCAACATCATAATCACATTTCTGTAACAGCTTTTGAATGATGTTTTCAACATCTTCACCAACGTAACCCGCTTCAGTCAGCGTAGTAGCATCGGCCATGGTAAAAGGTACATTCAACATTCTAGCAAGCGTTTCTGCTAACAGTGTTTTACCGCTACCCGTTGGACCGACCAACAAAATATTACTTTTAGCCAGTTCAATACCATCTTTACCGCTACTGTACTCCATTCGCTTGTAATGGTTGTATACAGCTACTGACAGTACCTTCTTAGCTTTATCTTGACCAATAACGTAGTCGTCTAGAAACTTATTGATTTCACGAGGGGTCGGCAAAGAGTCACGCTCTTCTTCATCCTTCTCCTGCATTTCTTCACGAATAATATCGTTACAGAGATCAACACATTCATCACAAACAAAAACTGAAGGACCCGCTATCAGCTTTCTTACTTCGTGTTGGCTTTTACCGCAGAAAGAACAATACAGCAGTTTTCCATTATCCTGATCGTCTTTTTTGTCTTTACTCATCCCAAGGATATCCCGAATTCTTTGTTGAAACGTCTTTGTTTCAACTTAATCAACTTCGTACAGAAAGTACAGCAATAACAGATAGAATATGGATTACTTATCCACTCTTTTCAACCCTACCCTTATCATCAAACTGTAACGCTTTAAAAAACCTGCGCTGATGTTTATGCAAGTAGTTTAAATCACAAAAGCCCGTCAACTGACAGGCCTTTGTGTAAATCATAACAAACCAATCATGGCTTAGCGCTT
>CALHTA010000293.1 GCA_938038645.1 uncultured Thiotrichaceae bacterium | reverse complement strand
CCTTATCGTGAAGTCGCTGATAGATTTGTCTATAGGTTTAGAGAAGCAAATAATTTGTGAAGGAATTGAAACGGCTGAAGTTAGGGAAGTTCTCCTAGAAATGGGGTGTAAATTTTCTCAAGGGTTCTTGCATAACAAAGGGCTTCCATTCGAAAAAAGCTGCACGCTTCTCTCACTTGTTGGAAAAGCAGCCTAAATAACCTTTAATTTTTTATGGTGCCTAAATCATATACTGGGTCGTCAGGTAACTCATCTGCCCAGTTTGTACGCCATACCTCTGCTTGCCATTTTCCAACAGGAACATCCGGTCTCTCGAAACCTGGCAATGGCTCTACCAAAGGGCTAATCACACAGTCATGGCGCGGTACTGCAAAGTAAGGGAAAGATATTCGATCTTTTCCCACTGGATTGATCACTTGATGTGGCGTTGATACGAAGCGCCCACCAGACCAAATCTCCATCATGTCTCCAACGTTTACCAAGAAATTACCCTCATCGGTAACTGCATCGATCCAACTGCCTTCTCGATGACAAACTTTTAAACCCCCGACCTTATCGGGATAAAGAATTGTAAAAGCATCTGAGTCTTTATGAGGATGCAAGCCAGCTCCAGATTGATTCTCTCCCAAAGGAGGGTAGTGAAGCAGTGTCATATTAGTTAGTGGTAAATCAAATAATGGCAGGAGTTTGTCTTCCGGTAGTGAGAGCGCTAGTGCAAAAGCCTGCAATAACTGGTTCGATAAGTGATCCATCGCAGCCCAATAAGCTTTGACTGTTGAAGCAAACATCGGCAGTTGCTTTGGCCACTTATTCTTTCCGTATAAGTCACACTCAGAACAGATAGGGTGATCAGAAGATATTTCAGTATGCAGCTTATAGGCTTCGTATTGATCCGCTGGTTTGCCAGATTCGTTGGGGGTGAAAAAACCTAAAGGCACATAACCACGGTAGTTATTTCGAGTGATCATTAGCTTCTCTTTTTCCGCTTGTGGAAGAGAGAAGAGTAGCTCTAATTGAGTGCGTAGTTCTGTTGTGATCGAGGGCTGAATCCCGTGGCCAGTGATCGAGAAAAAGCCAATCTCAGAACAGGCTGTTTTTAGCTGTTCAACAAAACGCTTACGATCAGTGGAGAAGTCATTTAGGTTAAGCAAAGGTATGTTATGCATTGGATACCTAGTTCAGTATAGTAAGGCTACGGTTTCAGTCTGCAAGACTATTATGTTGAAGAATAGGTAAATAACACCATTCTATGTATATACGTTGAGGATTAAAATTTTAAAAATAGGAATTATTTATGTCCATACAGCTTTTTGTAAAATGCAGTCAGATTAAAGAATCACACGCCTTTTACACTGTAATTCTGGGTTTTAAAGTGCGCCAAGCACAATACCTCGATGGCAATCGTATTAGATTCGGTCAGCGTTCTACATGATCGAGCAAATTAAAGACTACATCAACCCTGGTAAAAATCCTGACCTGACTCCAGCTCATGAGTTTAGGCGTAAAAATTTACCGACGTTATGGCTCTTGGGTAAAACCGGTGCGGGGAAATCTACTTTTATTCAAGCGTTAACAGGGCTTTCTTCTGTTGAGGTTGGTAATGGCTTTGCGCCTTGCACAAAGACAGCAGCGTCTTATGACTTCCCGCAAGAAAAACCGGTAATGCGCTTTCTTGATACTAGAGGCCTAGGTGAAGCAGATTATGACCCTCAAGATGATCTAGAAGAGGTTGGTAAATTAGGCCATGCCTTAGTGGTGGTCATGAAAGCAGATGAGCCGGAACAGTCATCGGTTTTGTCAGCGTTGAAGCAGATAAAAAAGAAAAAACAAATTAACCATCTATTGCTGATCCATAGTGCGGTATTACTTTCTGAAGAGACAGATCGTGAGCGCCAAATCACTTTTAATAGAAACCAAGTAGAAGCAGTTTGGGGGAAAGACTTCAACTCGCTAGCGGTAGATTTTGAAACGGAAGATGGTTCGATCTATCACTATGATGAGCTGATTAGCTACTTAGAAGAAATGCTGCCTGTGATCAGTATGGTGGTAGATAAAAAAGAGCATTCAACAATTGAAGAGAAAAACTTTAATCGTGTTAAGAAGGAAGTGCTTTGGTACGCAGGGAGTGCTTCAGCAACTGACTTAATTCCTGCGGTCGGTTTGGTTTCCGTGCCTGCTATTCAGGCGACGATGCTACATAGTCTGGCGAATCAATATGGAGTTGAGTGGGATAAACGCACTTTCAGCGAATTAATTGGGGCACTAGGCGGCAGTTTTGTCGTGCGCTATGGATTGAAATTTGGTGCTAGGGAGTTGTTTAAATTTATTCCAGTGTATGGACAAACGGTTGGTGCGGTAGCGGCCGCGGCTATGAGCTTTGGTATGACTTATGGCTTAGGCCGAGTCGCCTGTTATTACTTCTATAATAATAGTAAGGGTGAAGCAGTTTCGCAGCAAGCGATGCAAGACTTATATAGGGATGCATTGAAGAAAGGAAAGGCGGCATCTGGCTATGAAGAAAATTAAAAGCCTTTATCGTTTACTGTCTGATTTATCCGGTGGTCGCTGGTTGATCTTTGCTATTTCAGCGGCGTTTCCTGTGCTTATTATGATGGGTTTTGGGTTAGTCCTGTCGTTCAAGTATGGCTACATTTTAGAGTTGTCCATCGCTATTACTGTTAGCACGTTGGCAGTTATTATTCCTCTATATTTAATGGGGCGAGAGCCTGATAAGGCTGAGAATGTTCCTGAAAACGATCCGCTACTTGAAATAGAGGATGGCCTGGTAAAGACGTCTCGAGATTGGTCGCAGGCTGAATTAGCAATATGGAATCATTCAAAAGCTCATGCACGAAAGAAAGTTGAGGAAGGTATTGCTTGGAAAAACCTCGATGAAGCTAGCTTGGAAATTCTAGAAATCGTTGCCCAAAAATTTGGTAAAACAACCTTAGATTTCTCTGTTCCTGAGGGCCTTAAACTCTTTGAAGAGGTGAGTCGCCGCTACAAGTTAGTCGTTAAAAAGAACATCCCTGGCATTGAATACATTACGGTTTCTCACATCAGAGCGGGGTATGCCGCTTATGATAAATATGGGGCGCTAGGGCAAAAAGTGATTAAGGGCGCAATCTGGGCTAATCATGCGAAAAACCTGTACTTCAACCCTTTAAAGGTGGCAATAGATCTCACTAAGCAGCAGGCAACCTCGTCAATGACGAAAGGGTTTGTTGATGATATGCAGTTAAAAGCGAAAGAAGCATTGCTAGATGAAGTAGCTGCCGTAGCAATTGACTTGTATAGCGGGCGCTTCAGCTTGGATGATGAAGATCTGCAGGTCTCGAATGCTTCTGTATCAGATGAAGGGCATTTTGCGCAGGCGCTAGAACCCATTCGAATCGTGTTTGTTGGTCAAACAGGAGCAGGAAAGTCTTCGATTGTTAACATGTTGAAAAATGAGCTGGCGGCAGAAGTTGACGTTTTACCTTCTACACAGACTTCAACGGTTTACACCGCGATAATCAATGAGATTGAAGTCAGAATCGTTGATTTACGCGGTTTAGACGGTGACGCTAAAACCGAAAAAGAAATGCTGAAAGAGATGACTCAGGCAGATCTCGTGCTATGGGTTTTAAAAGCCAATCAATCGGCTCGTGAGTTAGATAAACAACTGAATAATCAGTTTGAATCGTTTTATGCTGACCCTAAAAACGTCTCAAGTAAAAAACCAGCGGTAATAACTGTGGTGAATCAGGTTGATAAATTAAAGCCGCTTGCGGAATGGCAACCGCCGTATGATTTGGAAAATCTAGTTGGAGCAAAAGCAAAAATAATCTCTGAGGCCATTAACTACAACAGGGCTCTCCTCAATTCTGATAAGACGCTGCCCCTTTCTATCTCAGACGATAAAGAGCATTTTGGGGTAGAAGCACTGAAGCAAACACTGGTTGATGGCATTGAAGACGCCAATAATGTGCAGAGGAATCGTCAGCGAGTTGAGGCGATGA
>CALHTA010000292.1 GCA_938038645.1 uncultured Thiotrichaceae bacterium | reverse complement strand
GAAAACTTGCCAATCAACATTACTCACATCGACCCATTAGGTCGTGAAATACCTGAATCTGATCAAGCTTATCCTCAATTATTGCAATATACCGCTGACAAAATATTGAACTGTCTTAAACAAAAATAAATCAACCGACCCATTTATTTCTAATGGTTTTGATTTAAACTAATCGTGAAAGCCTAAATAATCATAATTCAGGACACTGAAAATGTTGCTACCAGCAAACAAACTTGAGCAAGCCCTTCATCAGGCTGCGATCGATGACAAACATGTCGAAGCTTTTTATGCCTTACTCATGGAATCAAGAGTCTTTATCCTTGGTAAACCAGCAGAAGAAGTTAAGTCTGCCGATTTTGTATTGACTGATGATGACGAACTGCTCATTAATCACTGGGAATCTGAAGAAGATAAAAGCCCGGTGATCCCATTCTTTACCTCTCTGCAAACCTTACAAAAGACAATCCCTGAAGATGAGCCCTATCTAGAGGTCCCATCAGAAGCGCTATTTCGTATGACGCTGGGCGTACCCATGGTGCTCAACCCTAATACTGAATACGGGATGGAATTTGCACCTGAAGACGTCGTTTCCTTACTAGGCAGTGGCAACGTCAACAATCAGGGTGATTTGCTGGATGGAGAAGACGATGAAATTGGTGACTTTGACCCTGATGGAATCTACTTAGATATTCTTGAGAAATCGCCAGAACAGCTCATCAGTAAGTTAACCTCTGTGTTGGGTGATTATCCGCAGGTTGAAACTGGCTACTTAGCGATGATTCATGAGCCTTCAGTTAATGAAGAGCCGCATCTACTCGTCGGTATCAAAGGCCATGGCGATTTAGATGAAACTATCCAGTTAATCGCCAATAGAATTACTGAAGCCGATAATGACAGCGACTACGAGGTCTTCGACTTCATTACCGTATCTGAAGATGATCCTGATATCAGTGACTTCCTCGAGGAGCATGTCGAACCGTTTTACACAACAACCTCGACACAAATTCACTAAGGCCATAAACATCGAACATAAAAAAACCGGCAGTTGCCGGTTTTTTTATGTCTGGAACATTACTTTAGAAAGTAACATCCTCAATAATCGCTTGAAGACCAGGGCTTACTTCGATCTGTAAGCGAATCGGCGGTCCGACATAGCGGCTAATATCTTCAACATAAATCTGTGGCATCTCACCCACTTGCTTCATATCTTCAGTGGTCTGCTTCATTAATAGCTTGCGACCACCGCGACTATCAACTGCAAAGATATGGAAGTAGTCCCTGCCCGTTAGACGAAGATTAGCAAACTGCCACAATACGGAAAGCTGATTACGTTTGCCTCTTTGCAACTTTATACCCGGTGAGATAACTGAGTTACCGCTGACAGCCCATCGTGCAATAGCCGCACCGCTTATTGGACCTGTCGCCACCATTTGAGGTTGCTGGGGCACAGGCTGAGGCTGAGTAAATACTGGTTGCTGTGGAGCAGCAGGTTGCCTAACCACGGCTTGAGGTTGTACGGGTTGAGGAGCAGGTGCTCTAACTTGTGGTGCTGGGGCCCGAGCTAATGGTGGCATCGGTGCAGGAGCACGGCGTACTGTCGGAGTAAACGTAGCCGGCGCGCCAAGATAATCCATCAACGCCTGATACTTAGGTGTACTTGGCTGCCCTGAATGATCCAGCATAGAGAAGAAGTTTTTAGGGCTTGGTTTACCAATACCATAATAATGCATCATCAAACCACCACGGGTTGCTTGGTTCCAAGCATTAAGATACCGGTTATAAGCACTTCTCATTCGCGGATGCTTTTGTGCGCTCATAAACAGATTCAACACATCAGGCTCTGTCACTGTGTGAGGTGGGTCAAAACGAATCAGATGCTGACCCGCTTCATAAGCCATAAGCGGCAAGCCATATTTCTGAGCGAGCTCCACATTACCCTTAACATACTGATTCATTGTTAAGTTTATTGCGCCACCTTTTGTATCTTTATCAGTCTGGCCACCCTGCTCGATCTCCGTAAACAATCGATTCATTCCGCCATCGGGATCACGCAACCAGCTTTTAACTGTTTCACGATGTTCTTTTCGAGCGATGTAGTCACCAAAATAAGGCCCTACTGCGAAAGCATCCACATATCGACCACAGCCGTTCGCTTCTTTCCACAACGGGCAATCTAATGTCTCTTTTCCTGCCCATGGTGCTGAAGACTGTGACGATAAGATACAAACAACACGGCCGCTTTGGTTACCAAATTCTTTTTTCCAAATTTGGCACATCTCTACCGTACGTTTGGCGTACCAGTTCGATGCCATCGATACCCGTCTTACATAAGAATTCTTTTCTGTGTACGGGTGATTCCAAAGCGCATCCGCTTTTCTGGCGGCATAAGTGGTGCCAGGGAAAATCACATTCCACATCTCGTTTGAATACTCGAGATATACTTTATGGTTTCTTCTCAAGCGGTTCTTCACCATGCGAGCATATTGCAACATGTAATCATCAGATGCTTTATAAGGCACACTAATCCAAGGCGATGTATCGGTTGCATTAGCCAAGTCGATCATACGCTCAGCAGGTACACCT
>CALHTA010000291.1 GCA_938038645.1 uncultured Thiotrichaceae bacterium | reverse complement strand
AGCGGAAAAAGAATACGCTGAAATAGAAAGGTCGACAGTAGACGATCAAAACATTGTGGTCGCTCTCGTTTCAACCACGGCTGTTGGTGGAATCAGGGAAGCTTTTCCAAACTATTTTGCTGACTCCACTGATTTCTTGACCCACCTTAGACTAATCATTGCCGCTCCGGTAACACTCCCAACTGATAACTTTCTGTCAGGCATGCTAAAAAGACTAACTAGATGATGATTCGGGGCTGGTGAACACTTCAATAAAGCACGCTGCAATAATGAGTATCGCGCCACACCATGCCATTAGTGACATCGCCTCTTCCGGCAAGAAGATACTGGCACTCACCACTGCCATTAGTACTTCCGACATCATCAGCAGGCCAACTCTCCCCGGAAATAAGAACTTCTGCGCCCAAAAGATAATCCAAACAGAAGGCAGTATGATTATCAAAGCAATCAACGAGGAAATCGGTATGACTGGCAACATGAGCGCTAGGGATGGCGGTTGGAAATCCCCCATCAAGAAGCCTAGTAGCACAGCCGCTACCGAGGTAAAGAAGAACTGAAACATCGTCATGCCTGGCAATGGCACCGTGTCATAACGCTTGATGACGGCTGCGCCAATTGCCCAGAATAGCCCTGCTAGCAAAGCGAATAAATCACCAATATTTAGCGGTACAGAACCTCCACCTGAGACCAGCAATCCTAATCCTGCCAAACCAATTCCAATTGCAGCCCAACGTTGCCAAGTCGCTTTTTCCCCCAGCCATATGATCCCAATTAAGGTAGCCCAAGCCGGCGTTAAGTAAAACAATAAGGTCGCTCTCACTACTGAAGAATAGATCAAACCGGAAGTGTAAAGCGCCATGCCTAAACCGGTTAATACACCAATGAGTATGCAATGCCAGAACTGACTTCGATGTAACTTCCACTGCCACAAGACCAAAGGAACCAGTACCAGAGCGGCTGGTAGATTGAGTAAAGCAATTGCCCAGCCACCGGCAACTCCCTCTCCTTCCATGTACCTCAGAGGAATCCAGTACAGCCCCCAAAACGAAGCCATTACAAAGATTAAGACAGAGGTAATGCCCTCACTTGGAGCAGCGATAAAAGCTCTCAGATTGATCATTAATCAAACCCTTTTATATTCATTAGCGTATTTCTCGGAGAATCAGGCCGTCAGCCTGAAGAAGGATTTGAAAATTATTGCTTCTGCGCTTAAAGCAACTTTTATCGAACTATTTGGTAAATGCTTCGCTATCTCTGCCTGCTTTAAGCTTTGGCAAATCATCACTCAATTCACACCAATTAGCACCAGATTCACAGAAGATGTGCGCATCTGGCTTCAATTCGATATCACTGTCAAGTGTTCCTAAAGCGAATTCTACCAAGCGGCCATCATCGCCAGCGGCTTCAAAAATCAAACTAGAGCCACAGTTTTCACAGAACTTGCGCTGCGTACCGTTTGGTGCAAGATACGTTTTTAATAGTGATTCACCTTCGACCCAATGGAAGTTTTCAGCCAGCGCTTCACCTAAAGTTGCGAAAGCAGCACCGTGGAACTTACGACACATCGAACAATGGCAATGCCCCATTCTTGGTTCTAATTTACTAACTTCATATTTGATCGAGCCACAAAGACATGCACCTTGATAAGGAGTACTCATAGCGATACCACCTGAGGACAAAACTCGTTGATTACTTTCTGACTTAACATCTTTAAAGCTCTCCACTACACTGCTTTCGACTTTACTCCAAAAAATAAAAAAAGCCCAAACTTTCTGGGCTTTCTCAGGATATTTATCAAGTGCCTTCAGATGCTTAGAACTCGACTTTCTTCCCTCTCGGAATTTCACAATCTTTGTCATAAAGCGGCAGCGATGCAAGCTCTCCCTCATGCAGCTCACCATCGATACAGCGAATCTGCACTGAGTCACCTTCACTAAATTGAGGCTGATCCATTAAAGCAATTCCTATGCCACGCTCAAGATACGGTGAAACTGCCCCGGCAGTCACTCGCCCCACAACATTTCCGCCGACCACAATCTCCCCCCCAATCATTGGCTCAGCATCACTATAAATTCCCGTTGATCGACTTTCTCGAGGTGCATTTTGCAGGGCAGCCTTACCAATGAAATCCCCTTTATCTTCGTCAACAAAACGACCTAAGCCCGCTTCATAAGGATTAGTCGTTTCGTTAAAATCTGACCCCGCATTTAAAATACCTGCCTCAATACGGCGAATGTGCATAGAGTCTAAACCGAACAGGCTAATGCCAAATTCTTCTCCCGCAGCAGTCAAGTGCGCCCATAAGGCCTCAGCATCGTGGTGCGGTTCTGTGTAAAACTCCCATCCCAATTCGTTGGTGTAACCGGTACGAGTAATCACGACTTCTTGACCACCAAAACTAACTCGGGCAATGCCAAAATAGCCAAATGGCTCAGGCATACCGTTGTCACTAGCAGCCGCGAGAATATCCATTGATGTTGGCCCTTGCACTTGGGATACAAACACTTTGGGGTCGCTAATTTCCACATCCATACCAACGGCATGAGCACGCGCCCAGCTATAAAAATC
>CALHTA010000290.1 GCA_938038645.1 uncultured Thiotrichaceae bacterium | reverse complement strand
TTGGAAAACCAGTGTGGCAATCAAGCGGCTAGTGCCGATTATTATGAAAGTGCATTGACACTCGTGCCTGATCAACAGGTCTATTATGAGTTTGCCGAGCTGCTTTGGGCGATGGGGGACGAGGAAAACTCAAGCCGCTGCACTCGCCAAGGTTTGCGTTATTGTGTGCAGGGTAAAGCTCGTCCTTTCAAACGGTCTTGATTGGAGGTGATCTATGATTCAATCTAACCGTCAACAAGCTGCTGGAAATATAGCGTGGCTATGCTTGGCGTTATTAGCGCTGTTGCTGTCTTTTGGTGTGAGTTGGTTAATTTTAATCCCTTTTGATTTCGCTTATGAATGGCTTTATAGCTTAATTGAGATAGATAAGCATATTGCTACTTTTGCTCCAAAGAACCCCATTAAATTAGATTTTGAGTCGACTACAGACCTTGAAAGATTCCGATTGTTCTCAGGCATTGTCACCGCTATTCACCAACATGGCGTTGGTTTAGATACGTTGGTTTATCACAATCCTCAAGGCACAGCACTTGCCAAACTACTGTCGCATGATGAAGTGGTTCACTTGCAGGATGTGGCTATTTTAATCGACCGCATGAAGGTACTGTTAATAACTTGCGTTGTTTTATTTGTTGGTCAATTGGCTTGGATTTATTTCAAAGCCGTGCGTATACCCACTTTTAAATCGATGCTATTCACCGTACTCGCTTTCCTTTGCTTAATCATTATCGCGGTATTGATTATTGGCCCCTATGAAGTCTTCTATACCTTGCATGTCTGGGTCTTCCCAGATGAGCATAAATGGTTCTTTTACTATGAAGAATCATTGATGAGCACCATGATGAAAGCCCCTGATTTATTTGCCTACATTGCTATATTACTACTCGTTATTGCGGTTCCTGTATTCGTTTTGATCATGTGGCTAATTAGACGAATCGTCTTACTTAAACCCCCTCGGAGCCACGCTGCCTAATGCGGATTTTACATACCTCAGATTGGCATATCGGCCGACAGTTTCACAACGTTTCGTTGCTTGAAGATCAGCGGGTTGTATTAGAACAGATCGTTAAGGCTGCACAGGAAGAGAAAGTTGATGTGGTGATTGTCGCGGGTGATATTTATGATCGTGCGATACCGCCAGCGGATGCTGTCACTCTAGTTGATCATGTATTCAATCGGATCATTAATGATCTTGGTATTCCATTGATAGTAATTGCGGGAAATCACGATGGGCCGCAACGTTTAGGCTTTGCTTCAAGGCAGCTTGCTAAAGCGCAGCTCCATATTGCGGGACCGCTTACTGCTGAGCCCCAAACGGTTGTATTAGAAGATAAGCATGGTGAAGTGGTGTTTTACCCCATTCCTTATGCCGACCCTGCAACGGTTCGTGATGTGTTTAACGATGCTGAGATTCGCACTCATAACCAAGCAATGACAAAGATTATTGAGGCAATTCCAAAACATAAAAAACAGCGTTCAGTGGCGATAGGACACTGCTTTTTAGCCGGTGGATTAGACTGTGACTCTGAGCGACCATTGTCGGTTGGCGGGGTGGATCAGGTTTCGCCAAAACACTTTTCCGGTTTCAATTATACGGCTATGGGGCACCTGCATCGTCAGCAAAAACAAGGTGCAGAAACCATTCGTTATTCTGGCTCGCCGCTTAAATATTCATTTTCCGAGGCGCTTCATAAAAAGTCCATTACGATTGTTGATATGGATGCTGAAGGGGAGTGTGAGATTAAGCATTTAGCCCTGAAAGCGCGTCGTGATATGCGGACAATTTCTGGCGCGATGGATGACATTATTCGCGACTCAAAAGATGACCTTAATTCTGATGATTACCTAATGATTAGCTTAGATGATACGCACGCGATACTAGATCCCATGGGTAAGTTGCGAGCGGTTTATCCTAATGTATTACACCTTGAACGCCCCGGATTAATGTCTGCCAAGCCTCAGCAGTTGGCCCATCGTGACTTAATGAAAAAAGGCGAGCTGTCGATGTTCAAGGACTTCTACAAACAAACCATTGATGAAGAAGTCACGGATGAACAGGAAAAAATACTGAGTGAACTGTTAGATAACATTCATGCGGATCGCGAGGTTTAAGCATGCGCCCCATTAAATTATCGATGACAGCATTTGGGCCATTTATCGCTACTGAAACGGTTGACTTTGAGGTGTTTGGTGAACGCCCGTTATTTCTAATTAATGGTGCAACGGGCGCGGGGAAAACCACCATACTGGATGCGATTTGCTTTGCCTTATACGGTCAAACAACCGGTAAAGAGCGTGAAGCCGTGCAGATGCGTTGTGATTATGCTGATGATAAAACAACCACTTCGGTAGAATTTACGTTTGAACTGGCGGGTATCCTGTATCGTATTTTACGCATACCAGAGCAAACTCGCGCCAAGAAATCGGGTGATGGTGTTACAACGCAGAAACCTCGGGCTGAGTTATGGCAGTTAGGCGGTGATGGCTCTGAAACGGTGCTGGTTCCTGAAAAAGTCACTGAAGCAACGCAAAAAATTGAAGAACTCACTGGATTGCAAGTCGATCAGTTTCGGCAAGTAATGGTGTTGCCACAGGGGCAATTTCGTCGATTGCTAATGGCGGATTCTAAAGATCGGGAGCAGATATTTAGTCAGCTGTTTGAAACCGGAATATATAAAAAGATTGAAGATAAATTAAAGCAGCTGGCTTCTAAGGTTGAGGCAAG
>CALHTA010000289.1 GCA_938038645.1 uncultured Thiotrichaceae bacterium | reverse complement strand
CGACATGATCGCCGCAAAAAAATGGAAAGCCTGCTAGAAGAATTCCAGATCACTCATATCCGACAAGGTTTAGGAATAAGCCTTTCAGGTGGTGAAAGACGTCGAGTAGAAATAGCCCGAGCGCTAGCAACGGAGCCTGCTTTTATTTTACTAGATGAGCCTTTCGCTGGTGTTGATCCTATCTCGGTAATCGAAATTCAAAAAATTGTGACGCACCTCAAACAAAGAGGCATTGGTGTGTTGATAACCGACCATAATGTCAGAGAAACACTTGGAATTTGCGACCGAGCTTATATACTCGGAGGAGGCTCCATCTTAGCCGAAGGGTCGCCTCAAGAAGTATTGGCAAACCGCCAAGCTCGTGAAATTTATTTAGGTGAGGACTTTAAACTTTAACGACTAAACAACCGAATTATGCTGATTTATTTGCCGATAAATGTACCACCAATCGATTAGCTCCCCCATCCATTTAAACAACATGCTATGCTATTTAAAAACGCTAAACTTACAAACAAACCCGCTTTAACTTTGTCACATGAATAGCACCCTCAGGGCTGGAACAACCGCCTCTTCTATTCATTTGATGATGATTAAAGTCAGCAAAATAATAAGAATAACTCTATGCTGAAACAAGGAATTCATCTAAAGCTCGGACAGAGCCTTTCTATGACGCCCCAGTTGCAACAAGCAATCAAAATGCTGCAGCTTTCGTCCATGGAATTAGAGCAAGAAATTCAAAATGTACTTGAAACGAACCCTTTACTAGAGCGAACAGAAACAAGTGAAGCCGAACTCCCTGAAACTGAGATAACTGCTGAAAAACTTGATAACAATGAGTCGCTTAGTGAAACCATCCCTGAGGAGCTTTCCACTGATTCCGAATGGGAAGATACCTATGACACGGAATGGAAAGTCAGCAATGGAGACGGTGAAAGCGCATCCGATTACATAGAAAAATTACACTCCAATGCAGAAGGACTCACAGAGCATTTACTCTGGCAAATCGACCTTAGTAACCTCAGCGTTATAGACAAAGGAATCGCGCACCTTATCGTTGACTATATCGATGATACTGGATTACTAACAGAGTCCCCTGAAGCCATTCTAGAAGCCCTCGAGTCAGACTTGCTAATAGAGCTTGACGATGTCATGGCAGTTTTGCGGTTTGTGCAACATCTAGACCCAATCGGAGTTGGCGCTAAGGATCTCGGTCAAGGGCTTTGGTTACAATTTGATTACCATTTCCCTGATCATCCTTTACGCAAAAAAGCAAAATTATTATTGGATAAAAATCTGGACTTATTATCAAAACGGGACTATAAAAGTATTAAGAAAGAAATTCGGCTAAATAGTGATCAACTTGACAGCTTGATTGAACTTCTCAAAGTATTGAATCCATATCCAGCCAGTGCTTTTGCTGATAATAATGTGGATTACATCAAACCTGACGTTTATGTTCGGAAGGTTAAAGGAAGCTGGGTAGTTAGCCACAATGCAGAGACTCTTCCGGAAATTTGCATTAACCAAGGCTACGCTGATATGCTTTCAGATAGCAGCATTGATGATGCCGCATCAGACTATATTAAAAACAATCTACAACAAGCGAGGTGGTTTATTAAAAGTCTTGAAAATAGAAACTCAACCATACTGAATGTTGCTCATGCAATTGTAGAGCGGCAGATGGCATTTTTGCAGTATGGTGATGAAGCGATGAAGCCAATGGTTTTGAAAGATCTCGCTGATCAATTGGATTTACATGAGTCCACTATATCAAGAGTTACCACTCGAAAATTTCTCCATACTCCACGCGGAATCTTCGAATTTAAATATTTTTTCTCAAGTCACATCAACACAGAAGCGGGAGGAGAATGTTCTGCAACGGCTATTCGGGCAATGATTAAAAAAATAATTACCGCTGAAAACCCTAGAAAGCCATACAGTGACAACAAATTGACTAACTTGCTCAATGAGCAAGGTATCAACGTAGCGCGACGCACTGTCGCAAAATACCGTGAAGCATTATTAATACCTTCATCGCATGATCGCAAAGCTCTATCTTGATGAAACTAAAATAATGGTAAATGGTAGACGAGTTAGCCTATTTGCTAGCCCGTAATGTAACTCAAACGGAGACAATTAGTATGCAAATGAATATTACCGGTCATCACATTGAGATAACACCCTCATTAAGTCATTATGTTAAGGAGAAGACAAAGCGTCTGACCCGTCACTTTGATCAAGTGCTCAACATAAATGTTACCCTTGAAGTTCAGAAATTACAGCATAAAGCTGAAGCCTCAGTTTTAGTGAGTGGCAATCATCTTTTTGCAGAGTCACATGATGATGACATGTATGCAGCGATTGATTCTCTGGCAGACAAATTGGACCGCCAGGTTCTCAAGCATAAAGAAAAGATTACCCGCAAGCATCGACAAGAAGGTAGCCACCGTAATATTATCGCGGAATAGCATCACCTTTGGATTTACCTATGGTCAGTGACATCATGACCTTACTTAGCCCTGAACGAACCCTGTTCGTTCAGGAGCTTGAAAGTAAGAAACGAGTTTTTGATACGCTGGCTAAACTGCTTTCTTATAAACAGTCTCAACTTACTCAAGACGAGATCTTTGATTACTTAATCGATCGAGAGAAACTAGGCAGCACAACTCTTGGGGGTGGAATAGCCTTGCCAAGAGCACGGGTTCCTATTCCTGAACCGTATGCTGCCCTACTATTACTCGATGAAGGAATTCTGATAGATAGCCCTGACAAGCAACCCGTCACCGTTTTTATGGGATTGATGCTTCCAGAGTCATCTCCACAACTCTATTCAGATATGATTTCCAAGCTAATGATGAGTTTTGCAATGCGACCAGTTGCAGAAGAGCTCGCTGAAACCAGTGAACCTGAAATAGCGGTAAACTACATGGAAATTTTGTTGCAACAAACAAAGGTGGCTTAAACCAATGATGCACCTAATCATTATCACGGGCATGTCAGGGGCGGGTAAAAGCCAAGCCTTGAATACACTGGAAGATCAAGACTATTACTGCATTGATAATCTTCCATTAAACATGCTCGAAGCACTATTTACCAATGAATGGGTCATTTCTAAAGAAAAAATAGCCATTGGTGTTGACGTTCGTAGCGGTAAAAAGCAACTAGACTCTCTGCCTGATATGGTTGAGCGACTAAAGAACCAGTTCCGAACTGATTTAGTTTACCTGTACGCCTCAAAAGGCATAATCTTCAAACGCTATAATGAAACTCGACGTAAACACCCACTTTCAACCGGTGAAATGGGCTTAGAAGCGGCAATTAAAGCGGAATATGAATTACTGACGCCAGTGAGAGCCATTGCTGATTTCCAGTTAGAAACAAGCGATACCGATATATATCAACTCGCTAGCTCAATTAAACAACGTATCTGTGTCTTGGCAGAAAAACAACTGTCCCTCTCTTTTCAATCGTTTGGATTTAAATACGGCGCACCCCGTGACTCTGATTTCATTTATGACGTACGCTGCCTACCTAATCCATATTGGGTTCCAGAACTCAGGATAAAATCAGGACAAACAGAAGCCGTTTCAAAATGGTTAGATGAGCAACCTCTAGTTCAAAAAATGTACGATGACATCAAAGATTTTCTTGAGTCATGGGTTCCACACTTTATTGATAACCAGCGCGCTTACCTGACGCTATCTATTGGTTGCACTGGTGGCCATCATCGTTCTGTCTACCTAATAGACAAGCTTGCCGGGCACTTCAAACAAGATCATGGCGTATCAATAATTGTTAATCATCGTGAGATAGATGCAAAAAGCAAACAATAAGTGCTAAGAAATTGTTAAACTAATCCCTCTTAAAAATTCTAATAAACTAATGACATGGGCACTCCTGACAATCTCAGTAAAGAGGATCGGCTTGCATCCCTAACCGGTGCGATTGAAAGTGGTTCGTTGTTTACTTTACAACGAATGCTCAATGCCCTGCATCCTGCTGAAATTGCCCACTTATTAGAATCTTCTCCCTTAGAACAGCGCAAGATAGCGTGGGAGCTGATCAAGCGAGATAATGAAGGGTCAGTTCTTATCGAACTGAACGAAGATGTAAGATCCCAACTCACGGAAGAAATGGACACCGGCGACCTACTCGAGGCGCTCAAAGACCTCGACGTTGATGATATGGCCGACTTCCTTCAAGGCCTTCCTGACTCCGTCATTCAACAAACACTTGCTGGAATGGGCCGCCAAGAAAGAGAACGAGTAGAAGTCGTTCTTGGCTACGATGAAGATACTGCTGGCGGTATGATGGATACCGAAGTAGTAACGATCCGATCAGATGTTAATGTGGATGTTGTCCTTCGCTACCTTAGAATGAAAGGGGATCTGCCCTCCCACACTGATCGCGTGATTATCGTTGACAGCTATGATACCTATCTAGGGGTTGTGTCGCTTGCCAAGCTGTTGACTAGCCAGCCTGATGAATCTATTTGGCACATTATGAATAGAGACTACCTCGCTATTCCTGCGGATATGGAGAACATAGAAGTTGCGGCATTATTTGAAGACAGAGACTTAGTATCAGCACCCGTTGTTAGTGATACAGGAAAGCTGTTAGGTCGAATTACCATAGATGATGTTGTTGATGTTATTCGTGATGAGGCCGAGCACTCTATCAAAAGCATGGCGGGTTTGAATGAGGAAGATGATTTATTCGCCCCCATCATTCCAAGCGTAAAACGCAGAGCCCTATGGCTTGGAACAAACCTAATCACCGCATTTATGGCAGCTGCAGTCATTTCACAATTCACCACTACTATTGAGTCAGCTGTTGCCTTAGCGGTGCTTATGGGCATTGTGCCTAGCATGGGTGGTATTGCAGGCAGTCAGACTTTAACGATGGTTATACGTGGTTTAGCACTCGGCCAAATTGGTAAATCTAATACCCAAGAGCTTTTAAAGAAAGAATTGTTGCTAGGATTGATAAACGGAATTATGTGGGCCTTAGTCGTTTTCGCTATCTCAGCCATCGCCCTGAAAGACATAGAAATTGGTATTCTAATAGCAATTGCCATGCTGCTAAATCTTATTGTGGCCCCATTGACCGGGGTGCTGCTACCAATATTTTTGCGTAAAGTCGATATAGATCCGGCGCTTGCGGGTGGAGTTGTACTCACCACAGTTACTGACATTGTGGGTTATGCAGGTGTACTTGGACTAGCTGCTTTGTTACTGCCATACCTCAGGCAAGTTTTTTCTTAGCAAAACCAACCCATCAGCTGCTATTTAATTCCACGACTTTTCTTAATTAATTCATAAGCAGCCTGAATTTCTTGTGAGCGCTCGGTGGCTACTTTAATCATATCATCAGGTAGGCCCTGTCCCATTAATCTGTCGGGATGGAACTCTCTAATAAGTTTTCTATAGGTTTTCTTCAAAACGGCTGCGCTGACATCTTTTTCAACCCCTAAAGCTTGATAGGCTAAAGCCAAAGAGTCCGCTGAGTTTTGGGCCGCTGAGTACCCACCTGAATTACCACCACTCGAGTGATAATGACCGCCAGCGAACTGGCTTTGCGCCTGTATCATCATGAGCAATCGCTGATAAGAACTTTCGCTGAAACCTAGCTTTAATGCGATCTCTTTAATCAGCGACTGCTCTGCTGCGACAATATTACCGTCCGCTAACGCAGAGCCGAGTAAATACATCACCATCAACTGTTTTAAGTTTGCTGCATCACCACAAGCGGTCAAAAACTCTTTAATTGCTTGGTCAATGTCAAAATCAGGCTTAGAGCCTTTCTTAAACATAGCAATCGCCACTTTACGCCGCTCAGGTGTCATTGCTAACTGAGTCATGAAAGCTTCGGCTTGCGCAATTTCAGCCTCAGAAATCCTGCCGTCTGCTTTTGCTAATTTTCCCATCAACATAAAGACAGTATTGATGAAAATATTTTTACGCTCCTCACGCCGTTTAGGATTTAACCCAAATAAACCCGCACTGCTACGCCTAAAACGATTCGTTAGCCAAGACCCTAGAAGGAACCCAAAGATTGTTCCCCAAAAACCGTAAATGATGTAACCAATTAAGGCCGTTGCATATTTTATATAAGGCATATTATTCCTAAATTCGTCCTTGATTGGCTGTCTGTATAGCCCAAGCAACATCAGCTGCCTGTCGATTCTCAATTACATCATGCACCCTAACCACCCTTACCCCCGCTTGGATTGCTAGTGCTGTCGTTGCTGCGGTAGCAACACCTAAACGGCTGGCATCGGTCTCATCGCAAATCTGCGACAAAAAACGCTTCCGGCTAGTACCTAATAACACTGGGAACTCATTTCTGCACAGCTCTGGGAGGCCGTTAAGCAGCTGCAGATTATGCTCAAAAAGCTTACCAAAACCGATACCAGGGTCTAGTACTATACTTTCACTTGCTACACCCCTAGCCATCGCGATATCGGCACGTTCCAATAAATAAGAAAAAACTTCTTCGCATACATCTTCATAAAATGGAGAGTCCTGCATTGTTTCAGACTTGCCCTGTCGATGCATCAGCACAATCGGTAAATGATTTTCAGCAGCTAAATCTAACATTTCACTAGAATCTTCTGCCGCAGAGATATCATTGAGCCAATTAACACCTGAAGCCACTGCTGCGCTAGCCACTTTACTATCGGTAGTATCAATACTGATGGGGAAGTTTTCAGGTAATCTTTCACGAAGGCTAGCAATCACTGGAAGCACTCGTTTTAGCTGCTCATCAGTATCAATGGTTAATGCGCCTGGTCGTGTTGACTCTCCCCCAACATCAATAATATCTGCACCGTTCTCAACCATTTGCAATGCATGCTTTAGCGCAGACTGAAGGTCATTATGCTTGCCGCCATCTGAGAAGCTGTCTGGAGTCACGTTAAGCACCCCCATAATCAATGGCCGCAATGAATTATTAAGTACCGAACGTTCTCTCATTATATTCTCATCAGTAATGGTTGCTGCTTTATAAATCAGCTAGCATTAGCTTTCAAGCTGCTTTACACACTCTTTAACAAGCTTAGGTCCAGTGTAAATTAATCCAGAGTAGACTTGAACTAAACTACTTCCGACATCCATTTTTGCCTGTGCATCTTCAGCATCTAGAATTCCACCAACACCAATAATCGGTAGTTTCCCCTTAAGATGCTTGGCAAACTCTGCAATGATTAGCGTTGATTGTTCTGTTACCGGAGCGCCACTCAAACCTCCACCTTCTGCACCATACTTAAGACCTTCAACTTTTTCTTTGTTAAGAGTCGTATTGGTGGCAATCAGCGCGTCAATTTTAGTTTCTAACAAACATTCTGCAACGCCAGCCACTTCTTCTTCTGTCAGGTCGGGGGCAACTTTAACGGCTAAAGGAACATAATTTCCAGTTGAATCTGACAAGTTTTGCTGCTCATTTTTCAAAGCAAGCAATAAAGCTTTAAGCTCTTCGCCATACTGAAGGCTCCGTAAACCCGGTGTATTAGGCGATGAAATATTGATCGTGATGTATGAAGCGTGCTCATAGACTTTTCTTAAGCAAATCAAATAATCATCCTGAGCATTATCAACCGGAGTGGCTGCATTTTTACCGATATTGATACCAATAACACCATCAAAGCCAGCTTTACGAGCTTGCTTTACATTCTCAACTAAATGATCAACCCCTTTATTATTAAAGCCCATTCGATTAATGATCGCATTTGCTTCAGGCAGCCTAAATAAACGTGGCTTTGGGTTTCCTGATTGGGGTAGTGGTGTGACAGTACCGATCTCTATAAAACCAAAACCGAGTTTCGACATTGCCAAAATATGATCGCCATTTTTATCTAATCCTGCGGCTAAGCCCACTTTGTTAGGGAAATTAATGCCCATCACCTCTATTCCGGTAGACTTTAGCCACGCTGGTTTGCCATATAACAAACTCAGCATACCCAGCTTCTCAGCAACATTTAATGCTTTTAATGTTAAGTCATGCGAAGTTTCACCGGATAACTTAAATAATAAAGCGCGTGCTAAAGAGTACATAGGAATCCTAATGAGTCTGCCGAAATAAGTGGCGATTATCCTTAGAAACAATAAAGGCCGCAACAGCGGCCTTTATTGTTTCTAAAATGATTGCGGTTTTTACTGCTGCCTTTCCAACGCAGCAATACGATCTTCTAACGGAGGATGCGTAGAGAATAGCTTCTCAAAACCACTTTTAAACCCGCCAGCAATACCAAAAGCAGCGAGCTCTCCGGGTAAATCATGAGGTCGACTTCCACGCTGAAGCGCTTTAAGTGCATCGATCATTTGCTGCCT
>CALHTA010000288.1 GCA_938038645.1 uncultured Thiotrichaceae bacterium | reverse complement strand
CGGCTGAAAAAATGCACGTTTTCCAGTGTGTCGACCAAGCGTGCAGCGTCGTATAAATCCTGCAGCGTCGAGTCACGGTATTGACCCGTTTCAAGATCAACCATATGGGGAGCCGCTCCGCCCGTGCCAACATAAACCTTTTTACCTGACATCAATAGGTCATGTTGTGGCTGTTGGCCGTGAAGGGTGAAATGTCTGCTAAAGCCTGCTAATGCTTCATCGATTAGCGACTGAGAGAAGGTTAATCGGTCGTCAGCACTATGCTTGCCCCCTCTGGCGGTGACCAGTTCGATGACTACTGGAGGGGCTTCAGACATCCCAATGTTTTCAAGGATGTCCCTGACCGAGCGATCAACTTTTTGCATGTCGCTGTCACTCAGTGGTTGATATAAACCACCATCTACGCCCATGAGATTAGGTTTTATAACGTTATCCAAAGAGGTATCTGAATTGCGACGTCTGGTTCTTCGTGCCATGAGTTAATCACCTATTATAAGTTGCCATGAAGCAACATTAATCCAGCGGTCAAATTTGTATCCTATTTCTTTAAATTCACCTGATTTGACGAATCCAAACTTTTCATGGAGCCTGATACTACCTTCATTTGGAAGTGCGATAACGGCAATGATACTGCGAAATGACTGTTCGCGAAGTTGGCTAATAAGTTCTTGATATAAAGCACTACCAATGCCTGTTTTGGCAGCATCATGAGCAACATAAACGGTAGATTCTGCTGTAAATCGATAGGCACTACGATCTTTCCATTGGGTGGCGTAAGCGTAGCCATTTAGCACTCCATCTGACTCATGGACCAGCCAAGGCAGGTTGGCATTTAACACCCTAGTGATACGTTGCTTTATATCAGCCTCGGTCACGGGATTCTCTTCAAAACTAATCGTAGTGTTTTCGATGAAGTGATTATAAATTGATGCGATCGCGTCAGCATCTTCAAGGTTAACAGGTCGGATCATACTTTGCCCTCCAGATAACTTACTTTATCAAATGCTACTCAATCATTGTTGAGAATATTTAACTCTGCTTGTTTAAGAATAGTGCTGATCTCTCGCGAGCCTTGGAAACTGGCGTGTAAAATAGCTTCAGAGGCCATTTGTTGTGAAAGATAACTTACAGCTTTTTGCGTCTTTTCTTGGTCGTTTTCAAGGTCGAACACTCGCCATGCAACCACGGGTAGCTCTGCGCTTGCTAAATATTCATTTGCTTTCTTAAGGTGTGCCAATCGAGCTTCATCATCTTGCTCGCCGATCGCGATTTGGGCTAAATAATACTCTGCCCAAACCTGATAAGTTTTCTCACCGGATAGCGCGCCAAGCGCCTGCAATGCTTCTGCGGCACTGCGAGCAGTTGGCCATTGTTTGTTGGCTAAACTGTGTTCGGCTAGCACTTGTTGTAGGGGAAACCTTAGAACCCAATCAATCGCCATTGGGTTGGTTTCTAGTCGCTCCAGCACCTCTGAGCTGTAATCGCGTTGGTGGGTTTGCTCAGGCGCTTTGATTTTAAGGTGCATTAAAATGATTGAACTAAAGAAGTACAGCCCCTTATCAGGACCATCACTAATCGTTTCATAAATAGGTTGGCAAAGTGCGTTAGCCCCATCGTAGTCAAATACATGCAATAGCAACCACGCTTTCTGTAACTGAAAGTGCAGTACCCAAGGGGTGTGATCATTCTTTTTAGCCAGCTCAAGTGAGTCATCCATCACCTGAAGCATTTCGCCCCAGCGTCCCTCATAGAACAAAGCCCAGGCGTGAAAGAAGCCACAGCTTAAGTAGCTAGCGGCATCGCCAGTTTCAAAGGCTAATACCCGAGTCGTCTCTGCAAGCTCATTCGCTTTGCGATACTCCGATTTAATAATTAAATAATATAAATGCCGAGGATAATGCACTCGCTTCAAGGGAGTGTCGTTGCAAGTTTTAGCCAGTTGGAAGGCAGCCTCATAGTCCTTAGCATAGTCCGCATGATATTCCTCAATAACACTCCGAAAGTGAGCATACTTACCTTTGGTATGGATAATTAGATCTTTATTTTCGATGGCTTCGCTCAGTGAAACGGCCTTTTTAGAAGCGGCTAAGCACCCTTGCCGATCACTCCAAAACAACGCGTCAGCTAGCCCTAGTGTTGCATCAATTTCAAATTGATGAGCGTTAGCTTGTCGACTGACTTCAATCAGTTCTTTAAATCCACTGATGGTTTCAGGCAGTTTTCCGCTTGCTAATAGAAAACTGCAATGCTGTTTCCGTGCCTCTAGATGAGTGGTTGGATCTTGATGGGAAGCACTTAGCTTAATGACCTTTGTAATGTGTTGAATCGCTTCGGTGTAAGCAAAACATTTTGCGGCTTGTAGGGTCGCTAAACTCCGAAACTCTATGGCACGTTGTAAATCCCCGCCTGCTTCAAAGTGGTAAGCAAGTTGTGGCGCTAAGTCATATAGCTTTCCCTGGTGCCCTGACAGTAGGCGGGTTGCAAAGCCTAAATGATAATGACGGCGACGCGCAGCGGATAGCATGTCATAAAAGTACTGACGATAGAGTTGATGCCAGAAACGGTAGCTTTCAGAAATCGAACCATCCGGCCAACTCTCAGAACCTCCAGGAACTAACCAATGCTCATGTAAGAGTTGATCTTCACACGCCTCCTCAATATCAAGAACGTCTCTTTTAAGAACCGCGGCAATGCTTTCTGTTGCGAAGCGTGTGGTAGAAACGCTGGCCGCCTCTAGTAATTGCCGGTCATCTTTTTTGAGGTTGGCTATTTTTAGACTTAGTAATTTTTTTAGACCTCCAGAAATGCCATCTTCAACCACTTTGGGGTCAATACTGTGCGTGTCAGAGCTGTCGAAGCTGTGATTAATGTGCTCGATTGCCGTCATTAACATTAACGGATTACCGGCTGTATATCGGTAAAACAGCTCAAAGTAGACTTCATTCTGTAAAGCCTGCGGCAAGTGTTGCTCCAGGCACTGCGCTATCTCGTTTTGTTTTAACGCGAGTAAATCAATGGTTTCACAGTAGTTTTCGATTTGTAGTTGTTTGTAGATGTATTGTAAAGAGTTAGTCTCTTGGCGCAGTTCAGAGGTTCTGAAGCTGCCTAACAACATAAATTGTTTTAAGCTGGGCCTTTTTGCCAATGCCATTATTAGGTCGAGGCTAGCGTTATCGCACCAATGTAAATCCTCAATGCATAATAAAAGTGGGGTGTCTTGGGTGGTCGCTTCAATAAAATCAACAAACTCTCGTAACATGCGTTGCTTAGTGACCCCAAAAAGTTCTTTCTTAAGTGCTTCTTGTTCTTGCTGGTCGAGTAAAGAAGGCATTTGTAGCAACCAGCTGGGTGCATACTGGCGAAGTAAGGACTTGATAGCGAGGTGTTTAGGGTCTTTAATCAAACTACTTAAAGCGCTCAGTATGGGAAGATACGGCTCACTACTATCATGCTGATTAAAGCAGCTGACGCTAGCAAATAAATTGCTTGAAGAGGTTTTGGTTTGTTCGTTTAGCCAGTGGGCGATTAAAGTGGATTTACCAAACCCAACTTCACCATTAACAAACAGAATTGAGGTGTCACCATTAAGTGCTTTAGACCAACACTCATCAAGTTTGTAGATGGCCTTTTCACGACCAAATAATGTACTGCTGCTGGCTTTAGTGGTGGATGTAAGGGTTATATTGGTTGGCGGTTCGTTTGCTAGCGTCATTTCCCCAATGAAGCGATAGCCTTTGCGGTGAACTGTTTCAATAAACGTCGGCTGCTTGGGGTGGTCGTTAAGCGCTTTGCGAAGTTCACCCACAGCTACTTTCAGAACCGCATCCGTCACAAAAACATTGGGCCAGACCGCACTGAGTAACGCTTCTTTTGTCACTAAACTGTGTTTGTGCTGATTGAGATAATCTAGAACTGAGAAAGCTTTTGGTGAAAGTTGTGCGCGTTTACCGGCAATGGTGAGTAATTGATTAGCCGGATCAAATAAAACCGTATTAGACACTGCGTTCCCCTTCCTAACAAACTCCAATTTCCTTGCGGAGACTTGATAAAGAGTAACACAACTAAGAGGCTGAATTTATATAAAAATAGGCCCGTAGTAATCAAATAATAGTAAGTTGATTATTCTGGATAGGCTAAAGCCGCCACAAGGTGCACACGGTTAGTCTCGCCGCCATTAACTGCTGTATGATAACCCCGCGTATCAGTGAAGTAGGCGTGACCGTCTGCGGGTATATGCGTGACGTGGTGGTTGATAATAAATATCGAACCTGGGTTGGTATGAATAGGGATGTGAATCCTTGGCTCAGGGTCGCGGTGCCATGAGTTAGCCGTTAGCGGTTCCTTCATCAGGATGCGCATGCGTCCAATGGGATAACGCTTGCAGAGTTCTTGGTGCACGGTTTCAAAGTAAGTGCCTTTAAACTCGCTAACCAACTCACTAAATTGGCTTTCATCCACTAAGTCCTCACGAGCATATTCTTCATAGCTT
>CALHTA010000287.1 GCA_938038645.1 uncultured Thiotrichaceae bacterium | reverse complement strand
CCTTCATCTTTTGACTCTGATTCTGCTTCTTTTTCATAATAAACATGTATTTCAGCAATAAGGCGGTCAATGGTAAGCCGGTCTACCTCGATCATTTCTAAATCTATTTGATCATCTTCACTAACGGTGGGGAAACTGGCATCTTCCTTTTCCAGCAAACTATTATTAATTAAGCCAAGATTTTCATTAGCGGCTGTTAGATATTGGATGGCAGAACTTGGGTCTTCTTTACTTAGGTAAAGTGGGTGCCCTTCCAGTTGCCCATAACGCACTAAACTATTGGAGTAGACATGCCGCGCAGGAATATTATCTGGTGCTTTCTGCAGTGTTTTTTCAATGTTATTTAACGCAAGCCCTGTTAACTCGCTTTGCACACTGATAGAAGGTTGAGTACGGCTCAGTACCGCAGCAAGATCTGCAGTTACTTTTTTTGCCGCAGCAGCTGCCTCTGCATTAAGCTTATTAACATTTGCCTGATTCCAAAAGTAAGAACCAATTGCAAATAAAACGCCTAAAGCCAGTAGTATCAACCATGCTTTGCGGTTACGAATAAGGTTCTTACTCAATGCGTAGAGCGGCCATTTTTTGGCGCTAGCAACGGCAAGCACTGGCTTATCCTCAAGCCAATTATTAAGATCTTCACCCATGAGATGCGCACTTACATAACGCTTTTGAGGGTCAATATCCGTTGCCTTTTTAACTATTTCACGCAGCTCACGAGAAGGAATTAGCGTCAGAAACTTTTCAAGATCAATTTGTTTATAACGCTTATTAACTAATAGCTCTGTAGCAACTCGCGGTAGCAGTCCACCAATCAATAACTGACCAAGAATGATTCCTAAACTGTAAACATCATCCGCCACATGGGGAGGTTTGTGTTCACGTCGTTGTGGGCTTGAATACTCTGGCGTTAAACCTTGCGGATAAGTTCCCTCAGCTTGCTTTTCATGAGTTTTAATCAGAGACTGTGAGATGCCAAAGTCAAGGAGCTTTAGTATGCCCTTATCGGTGACTAAAATATTAGCAGGCTTAAGATCACAATGGATTACACCCTGCTGATGGGCTTGATTAACAACGTTACACAGTGTTCCGAATAGTGCGACA
Source organism: uncultured Thiotrichaceae bacterium (assembly GCA_938038645.1). Lineage (GTDB taxonomy): Bacteria > Pseudomonadota > Gammaproteobacteria > Thiotrichales > Thiotrichaceae > Leucothrix. The sequence goes on along the minus strand of CALHTA010000287.1, from coordinate 9,025 downwards.
ATTTCTTTATTATTCAGTTTGTTAGAAATATTGTAGCTATCGATTGCCTGCCCTTCAACCAGCTCCATCACAAGATAAGGAAAGCCCTCTTCAAGCGTTCCACCATCTAATAACGTAACAATATTAGGGTGCTCAAGATTCGCCAAGGTCTGGCGTTCGCGTCGAAAAAGTTCCGCTTCGATATTACCTAACTCAACAGCTTTGATGGCCACACGCTGCTGATACTCCCCATCAACTCGTTCAGCAGAGTAAACACGCCCCATCCCGCCTTTAGCAATTTCTTCTACAACCTCATAACTACCGAGCCGACGCCCAGTCAAATCAGGGCACGCCGCTATTCCCTTAAGATCTGGGGAGTCTGAAAGAAATTCTTCAGAGGATAAATGCGCGTCTAGAAGTGTTTGGACTTCCGTAAAAACACTTTCTCTATCTTTGCACTTTGTCTTGAGCCATGTTTCGCGCTGGTTCGGGGGTAAGTCCAGTGCATCGAAGAAAAGATCTTCTATTTCCGCAAAATAATCCGTTTCTACCGGTTCATTTCCTTGTAAAGCCATGCTTTAGCCATCGTCCATTTGCGTTTCACTGTCGAAAGAGAAACCTCAAGCACATCAGAGATTTCTTCATTGCTCATTCCTGAGAAAAAGCGTAATTCAACGACTTTAACTTGAAGGGCATCCAGCGTTTCTAAGCGAGTTAATAACTCATCAAGCTGTAATAAATCTATATTTGTATCAGCTTGAAAGTCGTCAACCCCTTCAATGAGAGTAACCGGTACTTGACCACCACCGCGCTTAGCAGCGTTTTTAGTGCGTGCATGAGATACCAGTATTTGTCGTACGCAATTTCCACAGACCGCTAGAAAATGCTGTTTATCATTGAATACCATGCTCTCTTCGGCACTCATTTTAAGATACGCTTCATTGACCAGTGCGGTTGGACACAGCGTATGATTAGAACGTTCACGCGACATTTGAATCGCTGCCAGACGCTTAATCTCTGGATACAGCGTTTCTAGCAGCTTAGAGTGATGTTCTGATTGAGCAAGTAAATCCATATAACAAGGCTCCTTGAAAGCCTGTTTTTATTAAATAACTAATACAAAATTAGTCTGGGGCTGACATGCCATATCGCCAAAGATAACAACAACTTGCGCAAAGCTCCAATGAAATGAACTTATAGCGCAAAACATATGCAACTTACGCTAACTACCAGACAAACCAATTAGTTTATATTCACTAATCAGCTGTCCAGCTAAGCCTTTAGCTAATCACGCAACTCAAAATCATGGGTGATTTCTGCTGTTTTCTCCAACATTTTAGACGCCGAGCAGTATTTTTCAGCTGATAAGCTAACCGCCCTGGCAACTTTAGCTTCAGAAACACCCTTCCCTTCGACTATAAAATGTAGATGTATTTTGGTGAATACCTTAGGTTCACTATCGGCACGCTCCGCAGAGATTTCAACCTCACAGTTTGTAATTTCCTGACGAGCTTTTTGCAAAATCATCACGACATCAAAAGAAGCACAGCCCCCTAAACCTAGTAACAGCATTTCCATCGGGCGAACGCCCAGATCACGCCCACCAGAGTCTGGCGCGCCGTCCATTACAACCGAGTGCCCACTGCCAGACTCACCCACAAAACTCATGTGATCTAACCACTTTACTCGTGCTTTCATGATTTATTCTCCAACTTCGTTACAACAGCATCCATTAAAAGGCCAGCGATATTAGCATCGTAAAGCCTATCAAGCTCACGAATACAAGTCGGGCTCGTGACGTTTATTTCGGTCATATAATTACCAATCACGTCTAAACCAACAAAAGTGAGTCCCATTTCCTTCAAACTTGGGGCAACAGCTGCACAGATTTCACGATCGCGATCGGTAAGAGGAACACCTTTTGACGTTGCGCCCGCAGCAAGATTAGCTCTCCCCTCACCTTCAGCAGGGATTCTGGCAAGCGCATAATCAAACGGAACACCGTCTACTAAGAGAATACGTTTGTCACCTTCTTTAAATTCAGGCAAAAAACGCTGCGCCATTATCGTTGTTGCGCCTTGATTAGTTATTGCTTCAAGAATGACATTACGGTTTTGATCTCCCTGACGAATCTGGAAAATCATAGACCCACCCATTCCATCAAGCGGCTTTACTACGATATGTTCATGCTTATCGTGAAAAGCTTTAATTCGCTCCATATCTCTCGAAACTAGCGTTTCTGGCGAGAACGCTGAAAACCAAGTAGTGAAAAACTTTTCGTTAGCGCTTCGAATACTGGAAGGGCGATTAAGCACTAGACAACCTTGCTGCTCTGCAAGATCTAATAAATAAGTACTATAAATATATTCCATATCAAAAGGGGGATCTTTACGCATCAACACACAATCTAGCTCCCCCATAGGCTGATTATGGGATTGAAGGAAAGTGAACCAACCCTCATTATTGTCTGTTAACTCAAGCGTTTGGCTTACACAACTTACAACCCCAGACTCCACGTAAATATCCGACTGCTGTATATAATGAATGTGCCAGCCTCGACGCTGTGCTTCTAACATCATTGCGAAGGTACTGTCTTTATAAGGTGTGATCGATTCAATTGGATCCATGACAAATCCAATGTTGATCTTTTGGCTAGACATCCAAGCTACCACTCTGAAAATGAAGAGGCTTGATTGTAGTCACTAAATCGGCAAAAAAAAAGACGGACAAAAAGTCCGCCTAAAGTTGCGAGGGAGCTGGTATGATTCGCAAACTAAATTTTACGAATCGAATTTTTTACGTTAGCTGTCTATTGATAGTTCTTTAGACACGTCGTCTGACATAACGTACCCCTTGAGTAGGACCGAAGAATGTTTTGGTTCAAAAATGTGTTAAATTATTTAAGTTAAATTTAGAAAGGTCGAAATTTACTCAATTTACTGCGTTTTAAAACAGCATTGAGAATAGAACCTTAAACATCAAACTATATTAAGCGAAAGTTTGTTAGTTCGATGAACCTTATTAAAGACAACAGCGACTACGTATATGAAAGCAGTGCTGAAAGAAGATGTTAAAAAACCAGCGCGAGATGATCGCTCTGAAGACGCTCAGCTCCTGAAACAAATTCAGGGTGGTGATCGTGACGCTTTTTCTACACTATATTTAAAGTATCAACCGCGCTTCCTAAAGTACTGCACGCGAGTCTTGCAGAACGATGTGGCACTAGCGGCTGATATTGTTGATGAAGCGATGATTGAAATCTGGAAATCTGCTGGCAACTTTGCTGGCAAATCGCTTCCTTCAACCTGGATGTATTCCATTATGCGTTTCAGGTTGATTGGCTATCTTCGTAAGAACAAGGAGATTCTCCTTGAAGACGATTCGATGGCAGTCAATATGGAAGACACTGCTTTAAGGCCGGACGAAGAACTAGAGTTAAGCCAGGCAAATTCTCAACTTGTTGAGCAAATGGGCCATCTTAGCGATAAGCATAGAGAAGTATTAGAGCTCGTTTACTTTAAAGAACTCTCGGTACGTGAAGTTGCAGCTACTCTAGATATTTCAGAAGGAACTGTAAAAACTCGCATGTTTTATGCGAGAAAGCATCTACAAGAGATACTCTCCAATTCGGGATATCTCTAGGTCGTGGCATATGAATATTAAAAAAAGACAAGAAGTAGTAAACCTCATGCCTTGGTATAACTTGGGTAAGCTTTCTGATGCCGAAAAGTTATTGGTTGACGAAGCGCTTATCGAAGACAGCTCTTTAAGAGACGAGCTTTCTCTCGACCAAGATATTAGAGCTAAGGTAGTTGCAGAACCAGATCTTCTCAACAAATCAGCATTTGCTTCCAGCGAAGTTCGTTTAAATCGTGTGCTGGCACAAATTGATGATTCAGTAGTGAAACCTATAGAAAAGAAACCAGCAGTTGCTGTCAAAGAAAAGGCTCCCACCGTTAGTTTGTTGACAGGTGTTAAATCTTTTTTTACAGACCTCCTGTCAGGTAGTTCACATAGTTTTACCTATGCTGTTTTTGCCGCCCTGACTGTTGTACAACTTGCGCTATTATTATTCTTTGTAGTTCCTTCTACAATGCAAACGCAAACAAGTGAATATACAACTGCATCAGGCGAAGAGTCGAAGATAGTCCCAGCTCCAACGATGAATACCGCTTCAGATAAGACATCTGGTCTGGTTTTACTCGTGGCGATGGAGGATAATATCCAAATTGAGGGCTTCATCAGCAAAACGCTTGGTGACATTAAATTCGATCTTGTACCTGACAATTATGGTTACTATCGTTTTCGCCTCGACAGAAAATTGACTCGGAAAGAAATTGAGGTGTTAAAGAATGAGTTGTCGCACAAAACTAAAAACGTCATTTTTGTCGGCGAAGACTTCTAATTGTTATAAGTTAACTCTTTCTATAGTTACATCTGTAATCTTAACCGCAGGCACTTTGCCTGCGGCTTTCGCCCATGAGCTGGCGAAAGTGCATCAACACATCTTTCTAACTGAAAAACCGCAAAACAAATCTGCGGGACCGCTGAGTGTCAGTAAGGCTCAACTTTTAAAAAATACCCGCTATTATCCAAGCTCTGCTCTTGCATACCAAATCGCACCACCGATGACAATCGTTCCTCCTGCCAAGAAAGTTATAGCTCCCCCTCCTAGAAGAAATGACTTTGTAAAAGATGAATTACTATTATCTTATGATTTCGGAACAGATATTGATGCAGTTAAAGCGATAACAGAAAAATACAATTTAAAACGTAAAGGTGGCATGGCAATAAAGTCGGTCAGGAAAGGCGTGGTCATCGCAGACACTCAGGGACAAAACCCGCTAGACCTACAAGACCTTATTAATAAAGCTGAAAAGTCATTCAAAGCAACAACAAATAACTTCTACACCCCAGCCGCCACTAGAAACTTCAAGCTTGATTATCCCTTAGCGCAAACAGGTGTTGGCCGAGCGAGAACAATTTCAAGAGGAAAAGGGATTCTTATTGGAATGGTGGATACACCAGTTGATCTAACTCACTCAGCACTACGTGGATCAAATATAGAACAGCATTCAATTGTTGACCCTAAGACCGCTGAAAGCAAAGTTCACGGCACATCAATTGCAGGCGTTTTAGTTAGTAAACACCCTCAAATTGGTGTTGCGCCAGACGCTAAATTGCTTTCGGTTAGCGCATTTTCATCGCGCCCAGGTCATCCAAACGCGCTACGCGGTAAATCTACCGATATTGTAGCTGCGATTGCCTATTGCATTGAGAAAAATGTAGACATACTCAACCTCAGCTTCACTGGCGGTAAAGACAGTTTCGTAGAATCGATCGTTAAAGAGGCTGTTCGCAGAGGCATAACGGTTGTCGCTGCCGGCGGCAATCGAGGTAGAACAAACAGCACCGTATACCCAGCGGTTATTGATGGCGTTGTGGGTGTTACTGCGGTTGATCGCATGCAGCGACGCTACCAAAAGGCAGATAAGGGCCGATTTATTGATATCGCTGCACCCGGCGTAGATATTTTGACTTTAGCTCCACAAGGTAGATACCAAAAATCGACTGGCACCTCAATGGCAGCAGCTCACCTCTCAGGCGTGATGGCATTATTAAAAGAATACCAGCACAACTATGAATCATCCCAATTGAATCAAACCGCTATAGACCTTGGTCGTCGCGGTAGAGATATAGAATTTGGTAATGGATTAGTCAACGCAAGCGCGGCACTTCGCCAGCTTGGCGCCCCCCTTCCTTTTTAAAAACTCACAGCATTGCGAATTCGGTTAAATGAGAGTTAGACGATCCTTTTGGTTTTTGTTTTTACTGCTGTCTGCTGCATTTATTGCCTCAATAATCACTTTCCAAATAAACCCGTACAATACGGCTTCAGATACTTTTCGAGGTCGCGTACTAGGGTTTGAACTCTTCAGAATCCCCAGTCACTCAATGCAACCAACGTTGCTACCTGGGGATTATATTTACGTTTCAACAAATGCCTATAAAGACCATGCTCCTGAAATTAATGATGTGATCACGTTTTTATACCCAAAAGATCGCAGCATTAATTATATTAAGCGCCTTATTGGACGACCCGGCGATAGAGTTAGAATTGAAAAATTCATCGTTTACGTTAATGATATTGCCATTGAACAACTTTATCTTGATGAAAGCTTGGCCCAAAAAAGCTTTTCCCGCTACATGCAGGAAAAAACAGTCCCACAAGATAAATTATTTGTACTAGGTGATAACCGTGACAACAGTAATGATGGGCGTTTCTTTGGCATGATCGACCAAGCAGATATCATTGGCAAAGCAACACGAGTGCTTTTTGGCAAAAATCACCGTATGGGAACAGCAATCAAATGAAGGGATTATTTATGACCGGCACAGATACTGATGTCGGTAAGACTTGGGTTGGCACAAATATTATTCGAGAGCTGGTCGCTCTAGGCAATCATGTCGTTCCTAAAAAGCCAATTGAGTCAGGCTGGCCGCAATCAAGCAATGACTACCCCCAAACGGACGCTTATCGACTTGCTGATGCTGCAAACAAAATTGATGATCTAGACGCTGTCTGCCCAAACCGCTTTACCGCAGCCCTCTCCCCAGTTCGAGCAGCGAGAATGGAAAACTGCAAACTGAGCCTTGAATTGATAAAAGAGCAATGTATTTCTGGCCTTCATGCTAACGATTTTTTGTATGTAGAAGGAGCAGGTGGCTTTTATTCTCCCCTAGTTGAAGATGGCTTAAACGCTGACCTAGCCTCTAGTTTAAATCTACCCGTCGTTTTGGTCGCCAACAACAAGCTAGGCTGTATGAGCCAGATACTATTATGTTGCGAGGCAATCGAAAAGCGTCAGCTAACACTTGCGGCGATCGTTCTCAATCAAGTGGATGAAATCGGTGGTGATACTGCAATGAATAACGAAGAAGACCTTAAAGACTATCTTAGCTATCCCATCTTTAGTCTCAAACACCAGCAAACCATGTTGCCACCTCAACTAGTGAATTTGCTATACTAAGCCGCTAACTACATTATTTGCTGGACAATCGATCATGCTATACCCAAAACATTATGATGTTATCGTCGTCGGCGGCGGTCATGCCGGCACCGAGGCGGCACTTGCTGCTGCGCGAATGGGACAGCAAACGCTTCTGCTAACACACAACATCGAAACGATTGGTCAAATGAGCTGCAACCCTGCCATCGGCGGGATTGGTAAAGGTCATCTGGTTAAAGAGATTGATGCTTTAGGTGGAGCAATGGGTCATGCAGCTGATCGAGGCGGCATCCAGTTTCGTATACTAAACGCACGTAAAGGACCTGCTGTCCGTGCTACCCGCGCCCAAGCTGACCGTGTTCTTTACAAAGCGGCTGTTTTAAAGATCGTTCAAAATCAGGAAAACCTTGATTTGTTCATGCAGTCTGTCGATGACTTGATCATGGAAGGTGACCGCGCTGTGGGTGTTCGCACTCAGATGGGAGTCGACTTTAAAGCTAAAGCCGTCGTTCTCACTGTCGGCACTTTCTTAGGTGGCAAAATTCATATTGGAATGGAAAACCATTCAGGTGGTCGTGCCGGCGATCCACCTTCGATAGCGCTTGCGCAACGATTACGCGCCATGCCATTTCGGGTAGAGCGTTTAAAAACGGGAACACCACCCCGTATTGATGCCAGAAGCATTGATTACACATCACTTCAAGCACAGCCGGGTGACGACCCACTGCCGGTGTTTTCTTATTTAGGTACGCGTGAAGAACACCCGCGGCAAGTCGCATGCCACATTACTTATACCAATCAAAACACCCACGATTTAATCCTAAAATCATTAGATCGATCTCCTCTTTATTCTGGCAAAATTGAGGGTACAGGACCGCGTTACTGCCCATCGATTGAAGATAAGGTCGTGCGTTTTGCAGAGAAGCAACAGCACCAAATCTTTATCGAACCAGAAGGTCTAGACACCTACGAAATTTACCCAAATGGTATATCGACCAGTCTGCCATTTGACGTACAGCTTGATTTGGTAAGATCCATTGTAGGGTTTGAAAATGCACACATTACTCGTCCAGGCTACGCCATCGAGTATGACTTTTTTGACCCAAGAGACCTTAAACCAACACTTGAAACTAAGTTTGTAGACGGTTTGTTTTTTGCTGGTCAAATTAACGGCACGACAGGTTATGAGGAAGCTGGAGCTCAAGGACTTCTAGCCGGCTTAAATGCCGCACTTCAGGTTCAAGGCAAAGAGTCTTGGAGCCCAAAACGCAACGAAGCTTATATCGGTGTATTAGTTGATGACTTAATTACTTGCGGAACCCAAGAACCCTACCGGATGTTCACCAGCCGTGCCGAGCATCGCTTGCTATTGCGCGAAGATAATGCCGATTTACGTCTCACTGAAATTGGGTATAAGCTTGGATTAGTCGACGAAAACCGTTGGCAAAAATTTAGCGAAAAACGCGAGAAAATAGAACTCGAATTGCAGCGTGTTCGTAGCACTTGCCTGCACCCTTCGCAAATTGGCCAAGACGCTATTGATGAAGTATTTGATGGATCATTGAGCCGTGAATATCACTTGGACGAACTCATACGCCGCCCTAATGTAACCTATGAATCATTGATGACAATCGAAGCTGCTGGTCCAAAAGTGGAAGACCCAGCCATTGCAGAACAGGTTGAAGTTCAGATCAAATATGCAGGCTACATAGAACGACAGCAACAAGAAGTCGATCGTCAGCTCCGTCAGGAAAGCGCTTCGCTGCCGGATACATTGGATTACACGCTAGTGTCAGGCTTATCGAATGAAGTGCGTCAGAAATTTATCGAACAGCGACCTGCCACGGTTGGCCAAGCCTCCCGCATACCAGGAATTACGCCTGCGGCGATCTCTATTCTGTTGGTACACCTGAAAAAACAGCAGTTTAAACTGAAGGCAAGTGCGTGAGCGATTCCAAACATGATGTTTTGTGGTCTAAGGGCCTGCAAGCGATAGACCTTGAGATTAACGAGCAGCAGCTTGAAAAACTCAAACA
>CALHTA010000286.1 GCA_938038645.1 uncultured Thiotrichaceae bacterium | reverse complement strand
AAACAATGAAACCACAAGGTATATCCGCAACGCTTGATCAGGTTGCACAAGACTCAGGCTTAAGCTCACCGCGTGAAGAAGCGCGCCGACTCATGCAGATTTGCAACGCTTGTCGCTATTGCGAAGGGTTTTGCAGTGTGTTTCCAGCCATGACGAAACACCGTCATTTTAGCAACCAAACACTCGATTATTTAGCCAACCTTTGCCACAACTGCCGAGGCTGCTACTACGCCTGTCAGTATGCGGAACCACACGAGTTTAACGTCAACGTTCCCAAGACATTTAACGACTTAAGAAGAAACAGCTGGCGCGAACATGCATGGCCAGGCTTCTTAGCGCGCGCCTTTGATAAAAATGGATTAGTGATCTCGCTACTCTGCGTATTGGCGATGGTTTCCGTGTTTATTGGCGCTGCGTTGATAAACGATGCGGGCGGCTTTTTTAAAGCTTATCCTGATGGGAATTTCAAAGCGGTTATTTCCCATGGGGCCATGGTTGCGGTTGCAGGACCTACGTTTATATTTTCAATAGTAGCGATGCTAATTGGCGGCTGGTCATTTTGGCGAAGTACAGCAGACATGGGTAAGCCAGCTGATGGAACAGGAAGTAACCTATCTAAAGTGTTCTCAGGGATTGGGGATGGCTTAAGCCTCAAAAATCTAGGGGGTGCAGGACACGGCTGTAACGATGAGGATGAGCGTTTTAGTATGAAGCGTCGCTATTTACACCACGCAACGTTTTATGGATTTATGCTGTGCTTTGCGGCTACCTCGACAGGTACTATTTATCATTATGTATTTGGTTGGGAAGCACCGCATGACTATTTTAGTTTGCCGGTGATGTTTGGCACGGTAGGTGGCGTTTTGTTGTGTATCGGTACTGCAGGACAGTATTTGATGAAACTAAAGACTGAGTCGAGTATTTCATCACCTGATCTTTGGGGGATGGAAGCTGGATTTATTGCGCTGTTGTTTTTTACTAGCTTGACTGGGCTTTTGTTGCTGGGGCTTAGGGAGACTGGGGCGATGGGGGTGATATTGGTTGTGCACCTTGGTTTTGTGCTGACGCTGTTTTTGGTGTTGCCTTATTCGAAAATGGTGCATGGGTTGTATCGGTTGTTGGCGTTGATTAGATTTCGGTTTTAGAAATACAATAATAGATAACTTAATATTTATTTATATACTAAATTCCCCTTAAAAACTCCAAAGCATCACAAAACGACCATGAATTATCTTTATTATCAATAACTTAAATTTTATTATTAAAGTTGGCATACTTAATGCTATTACTTTGTTGAATCTGGTTTTCTTGAACCCAAAAACTAACAAAGGGACAATTTAAAATGAAAGTTAATATAACTAAAGAAGGTAATGACGAAATTACTATCGATTCTTGGGACATGATTAGCATGCACACAACACTAGCTCAAATCATTCATCCGATGCTAGTTAAGCAAAAGGAAATAGCCGGTATTCCATTTGTATCCAATACAGATGTCCCTAAACATTTACGTTCTACAGACGATTATTGTCTCGTGAAATGGCAATGGGTAATTGATGAGATGATTTATGCATTTGGACGCTGCAAGGATGATCTACATGGCGAAGATGCCCGAGAAGAAAATGGGCTTAGATTGTTTGGAATTTATTATCGCTCTCTTTGGCATTGAAACCGACTAAGATATGCCTTAGCACTTTTTCAACGACGCCTACGGCCCTTGTGTCGACTTCGACCTCTGGGCTTAGGGTCAGCTTCAAAATTACCGTACTCATCATCATCCGAAGGATGAACAAGCCCCTTAACACTTGGCTCAAAACCTTTAACAACTTCACGATCAAACTTCCTACCAATTAAACGCTCAATAGCCTTTAACTGCTTATGCTCTTCCTCACAAAACAATGAAACAGCCAGACCAGAAGTACTCGCTCGCCCCGTACGACCGATACGATGCACATAGTCTTCTGCTACATACGGAAGTTCATAGTTAATCACACAGGGCAGCTCACTGACATCTATGCCACGTGAAGCAATATCCGTCGCAACCAAAACCGCAATGCTTCCGTCTTTAAAGCCATCTAAAGCCCGTGTGCGAGCATGCTGGGTTCTATTGGAATGAATGGATTCAGCGCTGATGCTGGCCTTTTGCAACTCGACTACCAACTCATCAGCACCGCGTTTAGTCTTACTGAAAACCAAAACTTGCTGCCACTTGTTTCGTTTGATCAAGTGAATCAAAACAGGCGTTTTAAGCTCTTTATCAACCGGATGTATTTTCTGCTTAACTGTATCGACCGTGCTATTGGCTGCAGTCACTTCAATAAGCGTTGGGTCATTTAGCATACCCTTGGCAAGCGACTTGATGGCTTGTGAAAACGTCGCTGAAAACATCAACGTTTGGCGTTTAGCAGGCAGCAGCGTTTGGATATGACGGATATCATCAATAAAGCCCAAGTCCAACATGCGATCAGCTTCATCTAAGACCAAGATCTCTAGTTGATCAAAGTTAATCGCATCCTGATTATAAAGATCTACCAATCGCCCAGGAGTAGCAACAAGAACGTCTAGGCCGCCTTCAAGCTGGGAAATTTGATATTCAATCCTTACACCACCATACACAGCAGCAGAGCGAATGTTCATGTCGGCGCTATAGCTTAGAACGCTTTGTGCAACTTGGGCCGCAAGCTCTCGGGTAGGCGTGATGATTAACGAACGAATGCTGTTAGAATTAGGGCTAGAGCCATCAGATAATAGTTGTAATACAGGTAACGTAAAGCCCGCCGTTTTTCCCGTGCCAGTGTGGGCTACTGCCATTACATCGCTACGTTTTAGCACTGCAGGAATAGCTTCAATCTGTATCGGCGATGGTGTTGTGTAGCCTTGATCTGCAACAGTTTTCAGCAGCTGATCACACAAACCTAAAGCTTCAAATGACATAGATAAACATTCCTTAATTTGATTAGGAAACTCAGACTAAAACCACTACCAATAATAGTACGCTATTTACTAGTCAACTTTTTAAGTGCAAAGCGACAGGCAATCAGAACAATGCTAACAG
>CALHTA010000285.1 GCA_938038645.1 uncultured Thiotrichaceae bacterium | reverse complement strand
ATTTTTAACGTTCATGTGCATCGGGCCGAAGCCTTCTTGGCGCTCACCGTTATAGTCTTCAGTGTAGTTATAACCCGCCTGCTTTCCCGCTTCTATGAATGCATTGTAAAGTGGGTTTTTACGGTTATTACCGTTGTTAACGCCCACCGGACCACCTTTTGCTCGATAGTTATCAGCAGCAAAAGACCAATCTTCCATCTTCTTAAAATAGGGGAGGCAGTTTTTGTAAGACCAATCCGTGGCACCGTGAGATTCCCATTCATCGTAGTCTTTAGCATTGCCGCGTAAAAACACCATTCCGTTGATAGATGAAGAACCGCCTAACACTTTACCGCGCGGGCAATGCATTTCACGGTTATCAAGGAAGGGTTCGGGCTGAGTTTCATATTGCCAAGCAAATTTCTCAGTGTTCATAGGTATTGATAATGCGGTCGGCATCTGGATAAAAATACTGCGATCACTGCCGCCAAATTCGAGTAGTAAAACGCTGACATTTTCATCTTCGGTCAATCGATTGGCCAAGATACAACCGGCTGATCCGGCACCTACTATGACGTAATCGTATTCTTTGCTTTGCATGTTATTCGAGCCTCCGCTAGTTAAGCGAAATTGTATCTCATTTGTATTAGGCGGTAACGCAAATTCAAAGATTGCAAGGACATAAGCTTTTTATCAGGTCAGCACATTTTCGGGTAAGCTGAATTGCTATCTATCTAAAAAGGCCAAGGGACAACCGCCCTATTTATCTTTAAAATAGCTCGAAATGGTTAGACGAATCGCCAATTAGGAGGATGTAGTGAGCTTAAACCGTAGAGAGTTTTTACAAATGATGGCTGCTGCCAGTGCAGCAGGCTTCTCGCTAAATAATGCTTTTGCCAATAGCCCATCAGATCCCTATGAGATGCCTGCATTTGGCAATGTCTCAGTCATGCACTTTACGGACTGCCACGCTCAGCTCAACCCTATCTACTTTCGCGAGCCAAGCATAAACCTTGGTATCGGTGAAATGAACGGCCGCCCCCCTCACCTCGTGGGTAAGGACTATTTAAAACACTACGGAATAGCGCCTGATTCTTTGGAAGCTCATGCCTTTACCTATCTCAACTTTGAAGAAGCAGCGCAAAAATACGGAAAAGTCGGTGGCTTTGCACACCTCAAAACGTTAGTCGATAAAGTACGATCTCAGCGTCCAGGTTCGTTACTGCTTGACGGTGGAGACACTTGGCAAGGTTCCTGGACCGCACTTCAAACGAATGCCCAAGACATGGTCGATGCCCAGCTCGAATTAGGGGTTGATATCATGACGGCACACTGGGACATGACTTACGGCATGGACCGAATCACTGAAGTGGTGGAGAATGATTTTGACGGAAAAATTAATTTCTTAGCACAAAACATAATCACGACTGATTTCGAAGAGCCGGTGTTTGATCCTTACGTGATCAAAGAAATCAACGGAGTGCCTGTCGCCATTCTAGGTCAGGCTTTCCCATACACTCCTATCGCTAACCCTCGTCATTTTGTATCGGAGTGGAGCTTCGGCATCCGTGAAGATCGCATGCAAGAAATGGTAGATGAGGCGCGTGAGAAAGGTGCAGCTGCCGTTATTCTTCTCTCACACAACGGCATGGATGTTGATCTAAAGCTTGCTAGTCGCGTTACCGGTATCGATGCGATTATGGGTGGTCACACACATGACGGAATCTATCAACCAACTATTGTTGAAAATTCAGGTGGTAAAACTCTCGTCACTAACGCGGGCTCTAATGGTAAGTTCCTAGGTGTGTTGGATCTAGAAGTTAAAGGTGGCAAGGTAACTGACTTCCGTTACAAGCTATTACCAGTTTTCTCTAATCTGATTAAAGCCGATGCAGGCATGACGCAGCTAATTGAAAAAAGCCGCGCACCCTATGAAAAGGCACTCGCCGAGGAGCTGGCTGTTTGTGATGACACGCTTTACCGTCGGGGCAACTTCAATGGCACGTTTGACCAATTAATTTGTAACGCGCTAATGGAAGGACTTGATGCACCGATTGCTTTCTCTCCAGGCTTCCGCTGGGGAACAAGCATTTTACCCGGCCAACCCATAACCTTCGAGCATGTCGCTGATCAAACCGCTATCACTTATGGCACGGTTACTCGTAACCTTTTAAGTGGTGAGCTAATCAAAGAAATTCTAGAAGATGTTGCAGACAACCTCTTCAATCCTGACCCTTACTACCAACAAGGTGGCGATATGGTTCGAGTCGGCGGATTAGGCTTCAGCTTTGACCCAACAGCTGCAATGGGTAGCCGAGTGTCTGATTTAGAACTTGATGGAAAACCTTTAGACGCCAAGAAAGAGTACCCTGTAGCTGGCTGGGCAAGTGTTCAGGAAAACGTTCCCGATAACAAGCAGATCTGGGAAGTGGTTTCAGACTACCTGAAAGACAAAAAAACCATCGGCCGTGTTGAGCTCAACACACCCACTTTAAAAGGAGTGGATGGCAACAAGGGCGTTGCTTAACGTCAATAGGTATATACGATACCAATTGCATAGCGCTCAAGATCTTCATCTTCAGATATGAAGAATCGCTGAAACTCGCTGGTCACCGAAAGGCCTGGGGTTAATTTGTAAGTTAGCCCCAATTGCAACATGGGATCCACGCCTTTTTTCTTCTCCGGCTCAATAATGCCGTTTAAGCTTGTTTCTTGCTCTCCGCGACGAATGAAAGCCCCTGCAGCAACATGTGTTGAAAGTCTGGGGTTAACGGGTATGTGATGCAAAAACCCGACATGAGTTCCGTTTTCTAATCTCGGCATTACCCTTAATACTGATTGAAGGGCTTCTTCAGCCTCACCAGGATTCAACATTATATTAAGTGGTCTCTCACTCACTATATTTGGATAATCCAAATTAGTAACAACACCGTTTTCATCAAACTCTAAGGGTTCTGATCCGTCAGAGGCAATCATAACAACCGTGTTAGGGGGAAGCGATTGGGATGAACCACCTCCAGCAATAACGACGCCAGTGGACAGGAGGACAGAGAAGCTTACCGCTATGCCAATGCTTAATAAGACTTTCATTAACGATGCCTTCCTTGCGCTTTGAAGAATAACAGTAAGACTTTATAGAATTGTTTTTACAACACCATGAGGTTTTGCAATGGGAAGACCTAAACTACTGACTAACGGAAGATAATTTGCATTTAATGCATGCAAGCAGACTAAGCAATGAAGGTCAGTTATTTGGGAAGGTTGTGAAATAAAGAAATCATTTCTGGGAATCTACAAACAAAAACGGCCAACTGATTCCTCAGTCGGCCGCGATATCATCGTGCGAGTGGCGACTGTTAAACAGGCACTACATTGTTAGCACAAGGACCTTTTTGGCCTTGACCAACTTCAAACTCTACTGCCTGACCGTCGTTTAGCGTCGCGTAGCTCTCACCACTTTTGATTTCACTGTGGTGAACAAATAGGTCTTTTCCGCCATCATCTGGTGTGATGAAACCGAAACCTTTTGCCGCGTCAAACCACTTCACTGTACCTTTACTCATACTAATCTCTTTATATAAAATTTAATTCGCATTTTACTGCGCGGGCAAGTATACCCGTAAAAGATAGAGAATACCTAAACCTGATTATTATTTATTGGTAATACTCAAATTAATCATTTTCAGGAGGCATCCCTAACTCTGAGCCTTTGGATAAATACCAGAAAAATCAAACTAAAATATAGGAATAAAGCATTAAACGAGACACTTCCACCACCACTATCCGTCGCTGGTGTTTCAGTTACTGCAGGTGTTGATCCTGGAATTGCGGTAACCCCGCCAGAGCTTAGCGCGAATAACCCACTCGCTGAACAATTCAATTTGATGATACTGTCACTGGTAACTGTATTACTCGCGGTATACTCAAACTCACCATCATTTGGCGTCGCTTGAGCAATCGTAACGTCAAAGTTCTCGTCACCGTTTTCCGACATCATGATGTCAACCGAGGCGCAGCCTGCTAATGTTGAATCTCCTTCCCATGTAATCACTGTCGCTACACCCGGTTGAAGGTCAGCACCACTTGTCGG
>CALHTA010000284.1 GCA_938038645.1 uncultured Thiotrichaceae bacterium | reverse complement strand
TTTCAACCCTACCCTTATCATCAAACTGTAACGCTTTAAAAAACCTGCGCTGATGTTTATGCAAGTAGTTTAAATCACAAAAGCCCGTCAACTGACAGGCCTTTGTGTAAATCATAACAAACCAATCATGGCTTAGCGCTTATGTAAAATCTCATCGACTAAACCATATTCAACCGCCGCCTCGGCATCCATATAGTTATCTCGATCAGTGTCGCTAGCAATTTGCTCTAGAGTCTGTCCAGTATGATGAGCCAAAACACGGTTAAGCTCCTCACGAATCTTTAAGATTTCTTTGGCATGTATCTCAATATCACTTGCTTGACCTTGAAAACCACCAAGTGGCTGATGAATCATCGCTCGTGAGTGAGGAAGCGCATAGCGCTTACCTTTTTCTCCACCTGCCAATAACACAGCACCCATGCTAGCTGCTTGACCAATACAAATGGTACTAACCTCTGGCTTAATGAATTGCATAGTATCGTAAATACCCATGCCTGCCGTCACAGCCCCACCCGGAGAGTTGATATACAAATGGATATCTTTTTCGGGATTCTCAGACTCCAGAAACAGTAATTGGGCCACAATTAAGTTTGCCATGTGGTCCTCAATTGGACCAACAACAAAAATAACACGCTCTTTTAATAAGCGAGAATAAATGTCATACGAACGCTCACCCCTAGCAGTCTGCTCGACTACCATCGGGATTAACCCTAGCGCTTTTGCATCTAATGCACTCGTCATAGCATTGGCTCCTTTAATATTTTTGTTATGCAGCGGCTTGTTGCTGAGGGTTCATCAAGTCAGCAAACTTCATTTTCTCATCCACAACATTCGCCTGCTTAATGACCCAATCAACTATCATCTCTTCCATGACTGCCGCTTGAATCGTTTGCATCGCTTGCGGATTTGTTTTGTAGTATTCGATTAACTGCTCTGGCTCTTCATAAGTAGAAGCAAGCGTGTTTAGCATCTCATCAATTTTAGCCTGATCACTTTTCAGCTCATTTTTAGTTACGATCTCACCAACAATCAAACCAAGCTTTACGCGTCTAGATGCTTGCTCTGCAAAAATCTCATCAGGTAGAGAAGACATGTCCGCACCGCCAGCATTTTCTGCCATTTCGTTACGCACATAGCCAATTTCTTGAGTGACTAACGCCTGTGGCAGCTCAATGTCATGCAAGTCAGACAAACCGTCCATTACAGACTGCTTAACACGATTCTTTATTGCTTGGTCTAACTCACGCTTCATGTTTGACTTGATTTCTTCACGGAAAGCGTCCATGTCGCCAGCGTCTACACCGAATTTCTCGATGAAAGCTTCATCGACTTCAGGTAGTTTCGCTTCTTTAACAACATTAACCTTTAACTTGAACTGAGCATCTTTGCCTTTTAAGTTTTCAGCAGGGTATTCTTCAGGAAAAGACACCGTGATTTCTTTCTCTTCACCCGCAGACATTCCGATTAGACCCTCTTCAAAGTCCTTAAGCATTCTGCCAGCGCCTAATTCAACACTGAAATCTTTTGCGCTACCGCCGTCGAATGCAACACCGTCAATTGAACCATCAAAATCGATATCTACCGTGTCGCCATCGGCGCATGCACGCTCAACATCAGTCCACTCTTTTTGTTGAGAGCGAAGATTTTCAATCATTGTATCGATGTCTTTCTTCAAAATGCTTGCTTTAGGACGCTTAATTTCTAAGCCTTCCATTGAAGCGATCTCAAACTCAGGGTAAATGTCAACTTTAGCAACGTAAGTAAGATCTTTACCGCGCTCTAGGGACTCAGGCTCGATTTCAGGCTGACCTGCAACACGAAGACCTTCCTGCTCTACAGCTTCATAAAAAGTCTTTTGGAAAGTTTCTCCAAGTACCTCTTGATACACTGAATCGCCGTACTGTTGACTAACAACACTTAAAGGGACTTTACCTGGGCGGAAACCGTCAATCTTTACGCGTCCACGCATTGATTTCAACCGAGATTCAATTTCGCCGTCAATCTGGTCGGCAGGAACAGTAATAGTCAACGTACGTTGGATGTTACCGGTGGATTCAACTGAAACTTGCATGCACAAAACCTCACGTACCATCGCTTATGCGATGGTTAGAATATAATCAATGGAACGTAGTTACCCAGATTAGGGTGGATAGTCAAATGGTGCGAAAGGAGAGACTCGAACTCTCACGCCCTAGGACACTGGTACCTAAAACCAGCGCGTCTACCAATTCCGCCACTCTCGCATTTTTGACTAAACCGCTACTTACCATAATGGCTAAGAGCGGCGATTATACATGGCTAATTAGCGCTTGTGTATAACCAATATAAAGAATTTTTCGATAAAGTCACGATTGTGTCAATATCTTGTCTAGCACTTTGTTGGGGTGGATGATGGGGCTCGAACCCACGACCACCGGAATCACAATCCGGGGCTCTACCAACTGAGCTACACCCACCATAGCACTAAACATTACTACATACTACACCGAACAAATGGCGCGTCCGGCAGGACTCGAACCTGCTACCCTCGGCTTAGAAGGCCGATGCTCTATCCAGATGAGCTACGGACGCATGCTCGAAAAACGTGGTCGGGGTAGAGAGATTCGAACTCCCGACATCCTGCACCCAAAGCAGGCGCGCTACCAGACTGCGCTATACCCCGTTTCCAAGTTTTCTTAAGACTGACAGTCAAACTGCCTTTCCGAAGAAGCGCGAATAATACGTTTGATGATAAATTACGTCAAGCATATTTTTCCATTTTAGCGCATGATATTTTTCATTGGTTTTTATTACCCAAATATAGGCTTTTGAAATTTATTGCAATGTAGGTAACATGCACCTCGTTTATT